>JBPCVD010000068.1:0-38106 GCA_051010815.1 Rubripirellula sp. | reverse complement strand
GTGGAGCCCTTCGTTGTGGGTCGCGGCCTGGAGAGAAGTTGATCCAAATTCAGACGCCAGCAGCCCCGCCAACGCCGTCTTGCCGATTCCCACTCCGCAAGTTTCGAAGAGTTGTCGTCGTGTCGATCGCTGCAAAGCATGATCGGGGGGCACAGGCATTCGAGAAGCACTTGGTCTGGGGATAGGCTGATGGGAAACATGGGATCGCCACTCCCGGTGTTCCTTAGTCTAACTTGTAGGATCGACATACGACCACGACAAGCGTCGTCGATCTGTTCTGAACTCAGGATCTCGCGGAGTCATCTTGACCCTTGCCGTTAGCCCATCCTGGCGTCCAGTGGCGAAATCTCTGCAGCGCTGTTCCGCGCGTCTTCATGTTTGAGATCGTCTCGCCACGGCAGCTTGACTCGTCATGGGTCGGAAAGGTTAGCACTTGAGGCGTTCCGATTCGAGCAGCCCAATTCGTGAAGGGTGTCCCGGGGACCTGCTTCGGAACGACCGATGGTGGATAACTTGTCAGTGCTTGGGCAATGACTCATGGAGAGTTGCGGCTTGAATACATCGAGCCCGCGATGCCACCGGCGATCAAACCGCACAAATGGCCATCCCAAGAGGTCGACGATCCCCACTGCGGAATCAGCCCGACCAGCAACGTGCCGCCGTACAGCACCGCCACCAAGACCGAGATCGCCAGCGCCACAGGATGCCGCTCTCGAAACCCAACCACGACCAAAAACGCACTCAGGCCAAAAACGAGCCCACTGGCGCCGATGTGGATGGCGGGACGCCCAAAGAGCCACAACAACGATCCGCCGAGCAGCACGACGGTCGCTACCGCCATCCAGGGCCTTTGACGCGAACCCACCAGCAAAACGAGCAATACGACCAATGGGATGGTGTTTCCAATCAGGTGCCCCAGTCCAGCGTGCAGGAACGGCATTGCGGGAATGCCAACCAGGCCACTGAAGGACCGTGGACGAAGCCCCCATTGGTTCAGATCGATCGGTAGCACGAGGTTGACCAGGAAGATCACCCACATCGCACCGACCAGGAGGCCGATCCCGTAAAAGTCGTTTCGCATTCGCGTGACTCCGCGAGATCCTGAGTTCAGAACAGATCGACGACGCTTGTCGTGGTCGTAAGTCGATCCTACAAGTTCGACTAAGGAACACCGGAAGTGGCGATCCCGTATTTCCCATCAGCCTATCCCCCAGACCAAGTGCTTCTCGCATGCCTGTGCCCCCCGATCATGCTTGGCAGCGATCGACACGACGACAACTCTTCGAAACTTGTGGAGTGGGAATCGGCAAGACGGCGTTGGCGGGGCTGCTGGCGTCTGAATTTGGATCAACTTCTCTTCAGGCCGCGACCCACAACGAAGGGCTCCACCATTCACCTCGCGTAAAACGGGTGATCTATCTTTTCATGGCTGGCGCCCCTAGCCAATTGGACCTGTTCGATCACAAACCAAAGCTGGTTGAACTGGAAGGCAAGCCGATTCCGCCATCGGTGATCGCCGGCCAACGGTACGCCTTCATACAGCCCAATGCCGCAGTCTTGTCACCTCGGTTCAAGTTTTCACGGCACGGCGAATCGGATGCTGAACTTGCCGACGTCATGCCTCATCTGGCAACGGTTGCCGACGATTTGGCAATCATCAAGAGTGTCCACACCGATCAGTTCAATCATTCGCAGGCACAACGATTCGTCAACACTGGCAGCGGGATCCCGGGACGACCTGCGATGGGCTCTTGGCTCAGCTACGGAATCGGCAGCGATGCGAAAGACTTGCCAGGATTTGTAGTCCTGAAGAGTGGCGGAAACCTCTCTGGTGGTGCCGCGATGTGGAGCTCCGGTTTCTTATCTGGCGAACATCAGGGCGTTCCGTTTCGATCCAGTGGCGATCCCATTCTTCACGTTGCCAATCCTCCTGGGGTCGATCGAACGACTCAACGAGATACGATCGACCTGATCGGGCGACTGAATCAGCGCCGGCTTGATCAGACCGGCATTGAGGAAATTGCGACGCGGATCGAGTCGTATGAGATGGCCTATCGAATGCAAGCGAGGGCGCCGGAATTGATGGACTTCAGCGCTGAAAATCAAACCACACTCGATCTGTATGGTGTCGGCGCTAACGACAAGGGTTCATTTGCCAAGAACTGCTTGCTCGCTCGCCGCCTGGCCGAGCGTGGAGTTCGTTTCATTCAGCTGTATCATTCCGGTTGGGACCACCACAGCAACGTTGAAAATGGCGTGAGGAATCAGTGCAAGCAAACCGACCAGGCGTGTGCCGCACTGATCAAGGATTTGAAGCAGCGAGGCATGTTGGAAGACACGCTCGTCGTTTGGGGTGGTGAGTTCGGTCGGACGCCCATGGTCGAGGCGAGCGCCGCGTTGGGTCGGACACAGGGTCGTGATCACCACCCTCAGGCCTTCACGATGTGGATGGCCGGCGGAGGCATCCGAACAGGACAAACGATCGGTCAAACGGACGAGCTAGGTTTCCACCCCGTCTCCGATCCGGTACATGTCCACGACATCCAAGCCACGATTCTACATCAACTTGGAATCGACCACGAGCGTCTGACCTTCACCTACGCCGGTCGACCCTTCCGACTAACGGATGTCCATGGACACGTCATTCGGCCTCTCGTCGGCTGACCGCTGCCGATGCGATCCAGATATCACGTTTCGACGTGTCCGCTCCGATTGTCCGCTCCGACGGGCGTGAGCGTCCGCAGGTTTCTTGGTGAAATCCATCCGTTGATGCGGCGTTTCGTCATCGACACCGGCTCCCCGACGGGGGTGACTCGGACGATTGGCCCCATGAAGGTATGATCGGTACATGAGCCAGACTTCGCACCAACCGCTAGTCGATCGCTTCGGACGTGTTCATACGAGCATCCGACTGAGTGTGACCGACCGTTGCAACATCCGCTGCTATTACTGCATGCCGGAAGTCGGCGCGAAATTCGTCTCCAAAGATCGCATTCTTACCTTCGAAGAAATCGATCGGCTCGCCAACTTGTTTGTCCGGCGTGCCGGTGTGCGAGACATCCGCATCACGGGGGGAGAACCTCTTGTACGGCGACAATTGCCGCGACTGATCGAGATGCTCGCCGCGATTGAAGGGCTTGAGGATCTGTCTCTGACCACCAATGGTGTGTTGCTGGCTGATCAAGCCGTCGAACTCCGCAAGGCTGGACTGCGGCGACTCAACATCAGCCTCGATACGCTCGACGAGCAGGTCTTTCGCAAGATTACTCGCCGGGACGGACTGGCCAATACACTTGCAGGAATCGATGCTGCGATCACCTGTGGTTTCGATTCGATCAAATTGAACACCCTTGCGATCCAGGGTGTGACTGAACCGGAAGTCGCGAACCTGGTTCGATTCGCTCTCGACCGTGGAGTGATGCTCCGTTTTATCGAGTTCATGCCGCTCGATGGCGACCGGGCTTGGAAAGCTGATCAAGTACTCTCGGGGGACCGACTGCTTGACCTGATGCGAACCGCATTCGGAGATGTCAGTCCCGTTCCGCGGTCGGACCCCTCGCAACCATCAGAGGAATTCCGAATCGGCAACGGTCGCGTTGGCATCATCCGATCCGTCACGGCGCCGTTCTGCGGTTCATGCAACCGGCTTCGGATCACGGCCGATGGCGCAATCCGCAATTGCTTGTTCGCTCAGAGCGAAACTCCGATTCGTGAAATGATGCGAGGTGGATGCAGCGACGAGGATCTGATGAAAGCGATCCAAGACTGCCTGCAAGACAAAGCGAAGGCGCATGGCATCGACCAAGATGACTTCCGGCCTCCAGAACGACCGATGTACGCCATTGGCGGTTAAGGCTGGAACCGCCGCTGGAAACCGAATCGCGGCAAAGCCCAGCTAACTCGATCTTCGTGAGTGAAATGAATGCTCACTGTGGCTTGACGAGCCACCACACGCGGTGAAGCATGAGGTTGGAATCGACTTCCGCCGTTTGCATCGCGTCGACGGCACTATTCACGTTGGCCGGCAACTCACTCATTCCGGCCAAATAACCAAGATGATCGATCTGACTTTGCTCATCCTCGATCAGCTTCAACCACTGCACGGGTAATGATGAAGCTCGAGCAGGGAAGTCCGCCGAGAGCGAATTCTCCGGCGACTCCGCGGTCCCCTTATCCGTTGCACTGCCAACTTGGGCGACGAAGGGACGACCATCAAGATCGATCTTCGCACCAATCGCGCGAAGCGATTCGTCGATACGTTGATTTATCGAGAGATCCATGCCAGGCGGTAACGACGCGGCAAACGCATCGACGGCATTCATCGCTGACCGTGTGTCCGCCTCCTTGGAAGCCCAAACGTTTTCAGGTTTCAGAGGCGACGGAACCGCGCGGCGAGTTGCCGGCGAGGCAATGATCAACGCGAGTGTCCTCGCGATGTCGAATTGAGAATCGAGCAGATCTTGCGTCAACTTTTGCTCCAGCCGATCCAACGCCTCGTTGTGGGGCGCGGAAATCGGATCGACGATCCGGCCTTGAAGCGGCTGACCATGCACAAGCTGCCACAACGAATTGACCACACCGCGGGCTAATTCTGGCGATCCCACCATTTGGCTCGACCATTGGCTGACTTGCTCGATCGGTTCCAGGTCGGGCGTTTTCATCCAAGACGATGCCACCGCAGGTTCCGCAACGCTTCGACGGCCATCGGGCAGATCATAGAAGAGAGGCTTCGGCTGCTTCGCAACGGCATCAATCTTCAGTTCGCCAGCGTCAGATCGCGTGACTCCCCGTTTCAAAAAGGCCTCGAATCCCCAGTGATCTTGCTGAGTATCATTTCCTTTGATCAAGGAGTCGTGGCACCGCGTGCAGCGAAGATCGACATTCATCGTCAACGCAGCCAGCCGACGAGCCATCGCCCCATTCCCATTTGCGTGTCGGGGTCCCGCCGCGACGGCGGCATAGAAGGCAGGGGCTTGCTGACTTGTTCCGTCAATCCACGCGGAAAGCGTCTTGTCAAACTTTCGTTTCGACTGAAAGTTAGCCGTCAATTCATTGACCAAACCGTTTCTTGCGTCCGCGTCGATACGCTGGATACCACCTTCGGAAATCTGCTCGAGCCAGCGAATCGCAATCGCTCGGGCGACCTGTCGACGACTCAATTCCGCCTGCAGTCGATCCGCGTCAAAGATTGCTTCTTCGGAAACCTTGATCCCCAGCATGGATTCGAGACGTGACGCCACGTCTTTTCCCGTTGCCTCCGCAGCCGGCTGGATGCCGATGGCATCCCAGTAACCACGAAGCTCCGAATCGACTTGGTTCGAAACGAGCGAGACCGCATCGATCGATGCAGGCGACTTGGAACTTGGTGCGGGCGTGACATCTTCCGTCGCAACCCGGGGATCGGATTTGCGAGGCGATTCCACAATCATCGGAATGCCACGTGGCGGCTTTCGCTGATTGCGGTCCTGGCTCATCGAGTTGTTCGAATCATCGACGCGCTCGGGCCGATTCGTTGCCGCGTCAGCCACTTGAATGTTCAGAGGCTCCGTCAGAAGATCGCTTTCCGCAATGACTGAATCGGGCGTTTCATGATCCGGTTGCAATGCGATCGCAGCCGCAAAGATCGCAGCCAACGCTGCAAGCACTGCTACCGCAGTGAGCACTGGTGTTTTGGAACGGGCCTGACTTCCGCTGCGAGCCCTCGGCTCCTGCTTGGAAACAATCGGGCCAACCTCTGCCGGTGTCTGGTGCAGGCGCATCAAGATTTCGCGTGACAGATCGGGCGGGCCGGCCTTGCCAAGCATCTCGTCAAGCAAGGCATCTAATGCTTGCTCTTCGACAGGTGTCAGCTCTTCGTTACTCATTTTGATGTTGTCGCAGTCTTGAATCCACGCAATCGCGGAGTTGTTGCTTGGCCCGTTGCATTAGGTTTCGAGCCCCATGATCCGTAATGCTCAGTGCTTCGCCGATATCGACTCGACTAGCCTGTTCTGCAAATCTCATTCTCAGCGCTGTTTGTGCTCGCTCGGTCAACGCCGACAAACAATCTCGCAGTGCTTCAATTGCCAAATCTCCTGACAAGTCCTTGCCAGCCCATCGATCCCAGACTTCGTCAAGCACCGTGGGTTCAACCACCGTCTGAACACGCCCTTGTTTTCGGTGCAATGACACCAGCAAGTTGTAGGCGGTTCGTCTTAGATAGCTGGAGGTCGCTGCGTCGCTGTGCTGAATGAAGCTGTCCCGACGCAAGACCCGTAAAAATGTCTCCTGTGTTAAGTCATCTGCGGTCGCATCGTCACAACCCAACATTCGCAGATAACGCCATACCCCACCTTGGTGCCGCGCGATCAACTCCTCCGGCGCCAACTCGGCCCCCGAGTCATTGAGACTAACGTCACTCTGACTGGGAGACAACGAATCGGACCTCGTATCCGACGACTGGCTTTGCGATCCCTGCGGCTCCGCCACTTCGTTTACGCCACGAGTTCGCTGATGATCTTTCCGCCACCTGCGATCTTCATTGGACGGCCGTTCTTACTGGTAAACGTTTTTTCGGTCGAAATTCCGAGACCCTTACAAACGGTCGTCATCAAATCCTCACTGCTAAAGGGTTCCGTCTCCACGGCCGATCCATCACTGCTGGTTTCGCCGACGGCGAGACCACCGTTGATGTCACCGCCACCCACCACACAGGACCAGGCACGAGCAAAGTGGTCACGGCCCGCGTTCTGGTTGATTCGCGGTGTTCGTCCAAATTCGCCCATCCACATCACGACGGTGTCCTGCAGCAGCTCACGCTGATTCAGGTCTTCCACCAATGCACTCATCGCACGGTCCAACTGCGGCAACTTGTTGTCTTTCAAGATCGTATGGATGCCATTGTGATTGTCCCAGCCGCCAAGATCTACCTCGACGAAAGGAACACCGGCTTCCACCAAACGACGCGCCAGGAGGCAACCTTGACCGAAGCGGTCGGTGCCGTATCGCTCCTTCACATCGTCCGGCTCCTTCTCGACACGGAAGGCTTCCATTTGACTGCTTGTCATCAAATCGAACGTCTTCTTGAGAACCTTCGCGTGCTCGCTCGCTGGCAAATCGCGAGTTCGTTTCGCAAAACCGGTCTCGATCGTATCGAGGGCCGCCATCCGCTGCAGCAGACGATTGTCTTCCAGCTTCATTTCAAGATTACGAATCTGTCCGTTGCTGGTCACGGAGAAAGGCGACCAAGCCATCCCCAGGAAGCCAGGTCCCGCGCTCGCTCCGCCAATGGAAACGAATGGAGGAATCTCCAACTCAGGACGTTGGTCCATCACCTCGTGAGAGATCACGGATCCATAGCTGGGGTGCTCGATGTTCGGATTCGGCACGTAGCCGGTGTGCATGTAATAACGACCACGATTGTGATCCGCTTCTCGCGTCGACATGCTGCGAACAATCGACATGTGCTGCATCTGCTGAGCCATCATCGGCATGTGCTCGCAGATCTGCATGTCGCCCGTCGTCGAGATTGGCTGGAAAGGTCCACCGGTGGGAGCACCCGGCTTCAAGTCCCAAATGTCGATCGTGGCGGGGCCACCACCCATCCACAACAGGATCGCTGACTTGCGATTCTTCCTCAACTCATCAGCATTCGCGTAAATCGCATCGCCCATGGTCATGGACGCTCCGACCGCTGCGGATGAACCGGCCAAGTGCTGCATGAAGTGTCGTCGCGACATCCCTGCTGGAGTTTGCCAATTGCTATTCATCGAAAGAGCCTTCTGAGAAAAGGTTGATTGTGTCTGGTTCGGAAATCGGAGAGGAGGAAACTAAGTCGCTAAAAATGGGACGCAGCCTAGTGCTGCATGATGAATTCGTTGCTGTTCAAGATTGCCCACCACATGTCTTGAAGCATTTCTTTTTCGTCACCCTTGCGGGCAACCAATAGCTTGTTTGCGATGGTCATCTCATTACGACTCGGGCGGCGAGCCAACCCAGTCATGAACAGTTCGGTCAATCGATCTCGCGGCGAACGACCTTTGACGGAAAGCCGATCGATGAAGCCACCCTTCGCGGTGCTCGTCGCGTTCTTGGTCAATTCGCCATTGAACAGCATCAGTGCCTGAGGGATGGAGCCATTGAAAGTGGTCGTCTCGTCACCTTCGTCGGTGCCAAAGGCCACCACGAACTGTTGAAGCCAGCGATTCCGCTGCGCCTCTTGTTCTTCGTAGCTTCCCTTGCCGGCGGCGTCGGTCGCAGTGACCATCGATTGGTACAGTTGCTCAGCACTCATCTGACGCAAGTAGAAGCGTGAGAACTTTGGCATCTCGCCAATCGAAGGATCGTCGATCTCGTTATTGGATCCGAGCACAGGCGACAGGTTGTAGGGCCGACTGAGCGTGATCCAGGTGATCAATTGCTTGAGGTCGTAACTGCTCTTACGAAACTCCTTGCCCAGTTGATCCAACAATTCGGGATGGGAGGCAGGATTGTGAGGACCGAGATCGTCCACCGGTTTGGTGAATCCATGACCCAACATCAGCGACCACATGCGGTTGACGATCATCTTGTCCAGATTCTCGCTCTCCATCATCATCCGGCCGAGCTCTTCGCGTCGATTCACATCGCTGACGTAACCGCTGACGTCGATCGCTTTTCCATCGGTGAAGACGGGATAGGCAACGCGTGTCAAACCGTTTCGCAATTCGTAGAAAACCAATGCATCGCTTGGATCGTTCGCTTCCCCAGCGAAATCTTCGTCAATCAACTCAGCGTGGTCGATGTCGTTCGTACCATCGACGAAGCGACGAAGCGAACGTGTCTGCCGGAAGAACGAATTGAACTCCCAGAACATTTGCTGCTTCCACTGGTTGAACGGATGGTTGTGGCACTGCGTGCATTGAACCTGTTGTCCCAGGAAGATTCGCGAGGTGCTGCTTGTTGCCAGCACACCCTTTTCTTCGTTGACCTTGTCGACCAAGAAGTTGACGGCACCATTGAAGTTCTCAGCGCCCGGCTTGGTCGCTCCCGTCGCGGTGACGAGTTCATAAACGATGCGGTTGTATGGCTTGTTTCGAGCGAACGAATCACGAAGGTACTTTTGCATTCCAGCACGGCTGATCATCGAGCGACGATCGTTGCCACCGCTTTGCCCAATCAACAGGTTGGTCCAGACAGTTGCCCAATGACTGGCGTACTCCTCGGTGTAGCGGTCATCGTGCAACAGACGATCGACGAGCTTGGCGCGGTTGTCACTACCCCGCTCAGCCAAGAACTCCTGCAACTCCTCGTTCGATGGAATCCGGCCGACCACGTCAAGGAACACACGACGGCACCAAGTCGCATCGTCGACCTCTGGCGCCGGTCGGATCTCGAAGTCACGCCATCCCTGCTCAACGATCTCATTGATCACCCCTACCTGAGGTGGCGTGGCGTTATTGGCGGCCACCGCCGTCCCAGCGGTCAACAACGCGAGCAGCACAAAAGAAAAGCGTGTCATCGTCGATTAGATCCTGAAAGGAATGTCTGAGCGTCTGAAGTGAGAACGGTGGCAGAGATTGAATGTACCCACCCCATCTTCTCGGCGACCCCCCATTCTATTCGACGCCGAAAGGCCTCTCAAAGAGAGAACCCACGGGGAAACGGGATGGAAAAGACCCGTTTTAGGGCCTTTTTCGAGATCGTGCCCGATTGGTCGCCCGGCCAATCGATCACCCAGGCGTTTGATTTCAGTGCAAAGTTGAGAAATTGGAGCGATTTTCAGGCAAATGAGGACTGATTCGCAGTCTAGTCCCCCTCCGCCGCGAGTACCTCCGCAATCGACGGAACATTCCCGATTGGACGGGGCATTTTGAAGGCTGTGCTGAGGATCCAATCGGATCGTTGGCCGCCTGATTCGGGGACCGCAAACCGGCCGGACGCCACACAAGCGTTGGCATTCTCGGCCGCGGAGAAATCGAGGCCTGCCAATTGAGTGCCTGCACCAACACCTGGTTTTCGTCCGGCGGCAGCCGAATGTCGTCCAACAGAGGCTGGTCGCAACCCAACCGAATTCGAAAGGCCAACCGATTCGGGAGAGGAGCAGCAAAAATGCGAAGTGGTTGGCCGCCACCCAATCACGCCATGCCTGCCAACCGAACTAGGCAGTGACCGACTCGATCAGGTCCCAACTTCCTGAATCGGTCTCGGCTTTCCACAGATCGGACAGCTCTTCTCCGCTCAAAACGCTTTGAACGACCCAAGCCATCGGATCGGGAATGACAATCGCAATCACGTCGTCGCCGCTCTTTCGCACCACTCGGCGAACTGCCTTGATGACGCGAGCCTTCGCGTCGCGGATCGACTCGCCGCCTGGGGGACAGATATCGGACGGTGAATCCTGGCCCTGCCGATAGACCTTCGGGTGGTTGCGTCGAACTTCGTCGATCAGCTTGCCATGCCACAGTCCGTGATCGACGTTCCGGAAAGCGTCGACGACTTTGATTCTTACGTCACGCCCCTCTGCCAAACGCTGTGCCGTTTCGCGAGCCGACTCGCAAGGCGACGTATAGATCGTCCTCACGGGGAACTGCGACAATTGCTCTGTGAGTGAATTGACCTGAGCATGTCCGCGCTCGCTCATGGGCATATCAAGCGTGCCCTTGATACGACCCTGATCATCGAAGTCCGTCGCGCCAGGTCGAACCAGCAGCACACGGGACGCTTGGGCAGATCTCAAAATCATGACCGACCCTCCTGGCGAGCAATCGCAGAATTCAGCTCGGCGATGGCCGTGCCATAATCATCCTTGCGGAAGATGGCGGAGCCCACCACGAAGAGGTCGCAACCCGCGGCGCGAGCGTCCCCGATGGTGTTGATATCAATTCCACCGTCGATCTGAAGCAACAGATCGGGGTACTCGGAACGAATCGTACGAAGCTTCTCCAATGCGACCGGATTGAACGACTGACCCCCAAACCCGGCCTCGACACTCATCACCAGAGCCATGTCGACGTGATGGAGCGTCTCTCCCAGTGAGCCCAGTGGAGTTTCCGGGTTCAGTGCGACCCCGACTCCCACGCCCAAATCGCGAATCTGCTGTGCCGTCTCGACTGGATCTCGAACGGCCTCCACATGAAAGGTCAGCAGGTCGGCGCCTGCGTCGACCATCGGCTGAGCGTAGGCCAGGGGATCGCTGATCATCAAATGGATATCGAGCGGCATCTCGGTATGACGACGAAGGCCTTCGACAATCGGCATGCCGTACGTCAGGTTGGGCACGAACTGTCCGTCCATCACGTCCAAGTGCAGAACGCGAGCACCTGCCTCGGCGAGCTTCTCGACCTCGTGCTTCAAATCGCCGAAGTCACAGAGCAGCAAGCTGGGCAGAACCGCAGGTGCGGCTTCTCGAATTACGTTAAGCGCGGCTGTCGCCATGCAAATAGATCTCGTTGAGTCACGATGGCCTGACGGTGATCGCGAGGGCTGGTTCTCAACCCTCGATTCAGCCGCAGGCATAAATCGGGGCACCAGATTGGCCGCGTTGACCGATGGTTGTCAATTCCGGCAACAACCGTCTGGCATAGTCCTTCAGAGGGGTTTTGAATGCAGTTTCAAACAGCATCGAGGCTTTTTCGATGTGCGAAACTGGGGACAAGGGGACTTAACTCACCTTTAAAAAACCGCATTTCTCGCGAGTTTGCGGTCGGAGCGACCACACTCGCCTGGGTCAACAGCATTTTTGAGCTTCCAACGCCGCCGTCGCAATCAAATGGCCGCAGTCTTATTCGCAGTGATGTGCCTGCAACCAAGCGGCAGCATCGTTCAGCGTCTCGGTCGTTTCGCGAGGACGATAACCGAGTTCTTCCCGCGCTCGTGTGCTGTCATACCAATGGAATTGACGGGTCATTCGCACGCTGGCGCTATTGAGGTCACTCTCTTTCCCCAGCAACGACCAAGCGTCGCCCATGAAGCCGCCGATCCATCTTTGCAATGGTCCGGCAGCAAACAGAGGCCCGCGCTGCCCCATCCTTGAAGCCATCTCGCGCCACAGATGCTTGTACGTGAGGTTCTCGCCACCCAGCAGAAACTCACGTCCGGTTTCCAGGTCCAGATCCAAGGTGGCGATCGTCGCCTCGGCGACATCTCTCGCGTCGCAAACGCTGCATCCACCCGCCGGTGCGATCATCTTCCAACCACGCCCCATCTCCACCATCATCCGGCCACTGCTTGGTTTCCAATCGCCTGGTCCAAGCATGAATCCGGGGCAAAGAATGACTGCCTGCAATCCTCGCTCAATTCCGCGCTGCACCTCGACGACACCGGCCCGCTTACTCAACACGTAACTGCAGGGAACTTGCCCGCCCGCATTATCTAGCGGCGTGTTCTCGTCAGCCGGCGTCTGCCGAGTCCCCAACGCCAACGTGTTTGTGCTGGCCACGTGCACCAGTTTTCGACCGGAGTTCAAACAAGCCTCGACAATGACGCGGGTACCGTCCCGATTGACTCGCATCGATTCCTCCATCTGCTTCCAGCCGATGTGAATCAGGCCGGCAGCGTGGATGACGGCATCACAGGCTGCGACCGCATTCCCGATCACATCCGCATCCAGCAAATCGCCAGTCACGAATTCTGTTTCGATGCCTTCAAACACATCGGCGTCCGGTTCGCCTCGAACCAACGCAAGTGATTCGTGCTCCGAGTGGGTCAACTGGCGCAAGATCGCGTTTCCCAACAAGCCAGTCCCGCCGGTCACAAAAATCTTCATTCGAGCCTTCGCATTAGGGAATCAAATTGGATCGATCGCGAAGGCCCAGGTCGCTGAGCGTGTAGTCGCTCACGACCAGCGATGGAACATTTCGGACACTCGAGTCTACGAACGATCAGCGTCACCCTTGGATTTGGTCTCGGATTCGGACGCCTCGTTTGGTGCATCCTCCACGCAGCCACGAAAGAAGGCAATCACCCGGTCAGGTTCGGGATGATCAAAATGGTGGCCATTCGATTTCTCCGTCCCTTCCGGAACAGAAATGACGGTGAGATCGTGTCCATGGGCACGAATTGCGTCCCGCATGCGATAGGTGTTCTCTTTCGGCGGCACCACGTCATCGTTCTCGGAAACGATGTGCAACAGAGGAATCTTGGCTTCCGCAATGGCAGCGGCCTTGTGAACGGGTTGTTGCTTGTAAGCGTTCGCCTCGGACTCCGTCATTCCATAGGCCTGAAGACACGCCTTCCAAGCGGCAGCACTTCCCACTCCGTCACCTCGGCCAGCAGGCCAACTGCCGAAATCGAGCACCGGCGTGTCGCAGTAAATGCCGGAGACCAAGTTTGGATAGCGAGTTGCCCAGTTGTAAACGAACAGTCCGCCGCGACTGACACCTTCCATCACGGGCTTCGAACTCAGTTCGTGATCCCTGATCAATTCATCGTAAAACGCTTTGGCATCTTCGATCACCGCGGGAGCACCAAACTGGTTCGCGACATCGAGGTAGGCCAGATGGAACCCTTGCCCCACCAACGCCACATCCATTTCATCGTGGTAACCAGGAAACCGGGCGCGCCAGATCCAGGGCCTACCGGGCAAGGCCTCCGCCGGAGTCACCAAGTAGGCATCTCGGTCAGCAATCCGGAAATGGTACCGAGAAAAGCCATGCCACTGATCCTCCCGTTCGAACCACGCGTCCGCACGCTCGACGCCTGCCTCTGCGGAGCTTGCGTCTGCGGAGCCTGCCTCCTTGGCGAGTTTGCTTTCGGCGGTGAGTTTGCTTTTCGCTGCGGGGGAGGGCGTTCGTGATTGGGCCACCGACTGCTGCGTATCCGCCATGAAAAACAGTGCGGCGACCACCAAAAAGAAACGCCGCATCACAGGCCAATTCTCGGGCAGCGAGTCTTCATGCATGAGTTTCTTACCACTGTTTCCCGGCGATTCCACGCGTTTTGCATTGCCTGCAATGTAAGACCGATCCCCGACGAAGTCGATTCCCTCCCCCTAATGGGCGACTCGACGCGGCAACCGAACGATCCGAATTCGTCTTGCGCCGCGCGACCCGAAATCGCTAGACTCCGAAAGGCTAGAGTCTCTTCGTGACCAACGGCGGCAAGGATGTGACCGTGACGACCGATGATTTCATTTACGAACAGGCGGAGCGTTCGCAGCGACACCAAACGCACCGCCGACGCGAGGACCGATCAAAACGTCGGAATGCGTTCCTTCTCGGCGGAGTCGGTCTGCTGCTAGCGTTCGCTCTCGGCGCCCCGAGCTTGGTCAGCCATTCATCGATCGGTCGATCCCTGTTGGTCAAGAATCTTTCGCAGCACGGGCTGGAAGCTGATGTGGAGTCCGTCCGCATTGGTTGGGTCACGCCCTTGCGCGTCACCGGATTGAAAATCAACGGCGCAAGCGGAAGCCAACTCGCGGTGAGTGAACTCGATCTGGACCTGACCGCCGCTGACTTGATCGGATTAAGTTCTGACCTGGGTCAAATCAATCTGCGTGGTGTGGCAGTCGCCTGTACGATCAGCGAGGGGAAGTGCGACCTGGAACAAGACTTCCAATCCCTGCTAGCGCCGTCGAGTGATGAATCATCCACCACCGCGTCCGTAAAGCTGCAAGACATCTCCGTCGCGGTCGAGGATGCGGCCACGGGTGACGTCTGGCAGTTGACGCAGTCGAGCGCGGAGATCGCAATCGCTCCCACGCAAACCAACGCCATTTTCGCCGGTGTGCTAAGTGAACCGAGCGGTGACGGTGGATCGATGCAAGGCTCGATCGACATCGTTCAAGCCACCGGGTCATCGGAGCCACCGACGACTCAGTGGAACCTGGACATCACTTGTGAATCACTGCCGCTCTCGGTGATCTCATTGGTCCGTCAACGATTCCCGGACGTTACGACCTCGATCCCGCGAAAGGTCCACGGCGATGCGACCGGCACCGTCCATTTGGCCGGCGGCGCCGAGGGTACCATCGAAGCGGTGGTGCAGCGGTTGGAGGTTCGCGACTTGAACGCGTCAGATCCTGGCTCGCGAGTTTGGCGAAACTCACTCGCCACACTCGACGGCACGCTGGTTTTGGAAGGCGACCGTGTCATCGGACGACAACTCAACGCGGCGACTGACTTTGCCTCGGCCACCATCGACGGAACCTTCTCGAGAACCTTCTCGTTGGTTGGAACCCACGACAACCCTCTGAGATGGCTCGAAGCGATTGATGGGACGGCAACTGCCGAAATCGACCTCGCAGCATTTGAGCGTTCGCTACCGGGCGTTCTCCCGCTCCGCGATGAAGCTCAACTTGTCTCCGGAAGCGCCATCGCACGCGTTGTCTCCGTCCCAACCGGGAACACTCAGAAGAGCGAACTGAATATCAGCAGCGCCTCCCTGCTGGCGCGTTCGCGAGGGCGCGAGTTCGTGATTGATCCAATCAAGCTCACCGCGACCGTCTCCAGCGAAAACGGCCACCTGAGAGCGGACAAGTTCGAGTGGAAGAGTCAATTCGGATCGGCGGTAGGGCAGGGCGATCTACGCTCCGGAAACGCCGACATCGAGATCGATTTTGGGAGGCTCACTTCCATGCTGCAGCCCATCTTCAATTTGTCGGGCACCGGAATCTCGGGTGCCGCGCAGGGCAACGTCGCCTGGGACGCTTCGGAGAACGATTTGTGGCGTTTAACCGGTTCGGGACAGGCAACGGACCTGGTCGTCGTGCTTTCCAACGGTCGAGCGTTGAAACGTCCTGCGGTAAACGGATCGATCGTGGCCGAAGGACGATGGGGCGAACAAACACTCGACGAGCTTTCCCGCGCGAGTGTCCGCATTGCGAGTCGGGGACTGGCCGTTGATGCCGAGTTGACCGATACCGTCCGCCAGCCATCCTTCAAGCAACCACTACCCTTTCACATCCATTCCACTGGACGCATCGAATCGCTTGCCGAATTGCTCGCGCCTTGGCTACCCGTCGAAGTCCATGATTCGTCGGGCGGATTCGAAGCGAATGCGGATGCCACCATTGGAGCGTCTGCCACGCAACTCACCAGCGCAGGACTCGAACTGACTCAACCGAAAGTCGCCTATCGCGATCGTTACTTTCAACAACCGGTCATCAAGATTCACTTCGATGGCAACTACCAATGGCCGACCCATGCTCTTCGAGCTCGATCGATCACGGTTAGCGGAGACGCTTTCTCATTGGCGGCCAAAGGAAATGCTTCCGCGGACAAGACCGAGTTGGACGTGAAATGGCGAGCGAAACTTGAACGCATTCAGGGGAGTGTGCACGAGCGGATGGCGACCAACACCACGATCCGCCAAGTTGGTTATCGCCCCGGACAACCGCTAACGGGTCAATCGGCTCAAACGGAGTCCTGGCTGCTGATGGGTGATTGCGAAGGGGACATCAAGATCCGCACGCGCGAAAATCTCATTGACATCAACCTCGACACGACCGGCACGAATCTGGCGATGGTCCAACCCGCCAAAGCGAGCGCTGCATTTCAAACGGTCGGACCGATGCCAAATCGTACCGGTGGAGCCCGGTCGAATCATTCCGCCGCTGCGACACCTATCTGGAGTGAACCGAATCTAAAAATCAACGGGCAGGTGACGTACGATCCGAACTCGGGTGGACTCACCGCTCAGCAGATGCAAGTCGCCGGAGATTGGTTCGCAACCACGCTCAACGGATCGGTTGCCTGGAACGAAACCTCCAGGGACATTCGCTTGAACGGCCCATCACGACTCAAGATGGATGAAGTCGCACATCGCCTCTCGTCATTGGCTGGAATGGACATTCAAGCCACCGGCATTCAGTCCACACCATTGAGGATTCACGTACTAGGAAAACCCGATGGGCAGATCGGTCTCGACGTGCTCGCGAATCTGGGCTGGGAAACGGCCGAAGTGGCCGGCCTGCGGTTCGGACCGGCAACCATTCCCGTTCGGCTCACTGAGACAAGCGTCGAGATCGCGCAGTCACGAGTACCCGTCAGTCAGGGACACGTCAATTTCGCCGGACAAGTGAACTATCGCCCCGGCCCTTTGTGGATGCGTCTCGATCCGGGGGCGTCCGCGGAGTCGATCCGCATCACGCCCGACATGACCAGTCGGTGGCTCAAGTACCTTGCCCCCTTGGCTGCCGATGCAACGCGTACCGAGGGAACGCTGGGCGCTCAACTTGATGAAGCGGTGATCGTCTTCGATCGGCCTGATCAAAGTCATGTCACAGGCAGACTGAATATCGGTGGCGTCCAGATGAACGCTGGGCCACTGGCGACACAGATCATCCAAGGCGTCGACCAATTGAAGGCGCTTTCCAGCGGACTTACGGGTCAGGCCACTGCTCAGCAGCCAACCACGAATCTGGTTTCCATGCCTGTCCAGCAAGTCGACTTCTCTGTGGCCCAAGGCATCGTGAGTCACGAGAGACTCTACTTTGAAATCGATCGTGCTCAAATTGTGACCAGCGGCAGAGTGCGGCTCGACGGTCGACTGAACATGATCGCACAGGTGCCGCTCGACGCGCGCTGGCTTGGCAGCGAACTGCAGGGACTCGCGGGGCAAGTCGTGACCCTGCCGATTGACGGAACGATCTCGCGTCCCAGCCTCGACTCCCGAGGTGTGCAAGCGGTCGCCGCCCAACTCGGTGTACAAGCCGTCCAGAGTTCAGCGGAAAACTACATCCAACAACAACTCAACAAGAGCATCGACAAGCTATTCGGTCGATAGACGGATTCTCACGTTCGACCCCGGACCGAACGAAACGTTTTCCGCGTATCGAGCGTTGTTCGCGAAATCACATCTGCATCTCGCAGATTTTCAATGCGTCCACGGCGGTTTGCGCATCGAGGATCGCGGAAATTTCACCGTGGTCGACGCATCTCGCTGCCGCATCGATCTCAGCGACAAAAGAGTTGACCGGGTCACCGTCGCCAAACTCTGGCGTCTCTAAGGTCCCGTCTGCTTTCATCACCGTGACCGGAATCAGAGACGTCGTTCCGTCCGCATACGCCGCAAACTCAAATCGCACGGTCGCGCGCTCGAAGCTCACTTCGTACCCGTGCGTGAACGGGCGAGCTGGCGAATCGATCACGCCTCCTCCCGCCGAAACCGCAGTCCCAGGTTGCGCGAACTCAAAGACGGTTTCGTAGAACATCGGCACACCGTCCTTCGACCGACTCACGCTATGGGCCGCTGTCGGCATTCCAAACAGCAGTCGGATCAGATGGGCATCATGCACATGAAGGTCCACCAGGGGACCGCCCACGCGAGCTCGATCGTAGAAGTCAGGAATCCAGTCCGGCGGACCAATGGTTCGCTTGAATCGTCCAGCAATCGGTCTGCCCCAGCGTCCGTCGGTCGCCGCATCGACCAGCAATTTGAATTCCGGCATGAGCGGCAAGATATGAGCCACCATCAGTTGCCCTGGCTTTGACTCCGCTGCCAGCGATGCAGCCGTTTCCGCGTCCAAGGCAAGTGGTTTCTCACACAGCACATGCTTTCCTGCTGCCAAACACTTCCGAATCGCTTCGGGATGCAAACTCGGAGGCAGACAAATATCAATCAGATCAATCGTGTCATCCGCGATCATCGCATCGAGTGAGTCATAGACATTCAGCTGCGAAACATCGATCTGCTCTCCGGGTGGGCCGAAGTTGCCCCGAATCCCACGCCAATCGCCCGAGCGTTTCTGAGGATCACGGCTAGAAAACCCTGCCAATTCCGCCGCATCGCTGCGTTGATAGGCCAAATAATGGATCCAGCTCATGAACCCCACTCCGACAATTCCCGCCCTCATGTCGCTACTCCAAAGTCCTGGCACGCTTCCCGTTTTTTCGATTGGGGTATGATCGTTCATCCGGCGGAAGTAAGAAAGATGGGACCCCGCTCGACAGTGTTTTCGATCAATAGGAATCTGACATACCGATGCTTCTAGCACCTCGCAAACTCGCCATGGCCATCCTTGGTCTTGCGATCATTCCTGTGATTGGCCCCGCCCCCAACACTTCCATCGCAGACAACTGGCCCAGCTGGCGAGGCCCCGACGGTGACAATCACGCATCGAGCGAGACCGACGCGCCCCTTCGCTGGGACTTGGAGTCAGGTGCAAACGTTGCTTGGAAAACAGCGTTGCCCGGTCGAGGTCACTCTTCACCCATTGTGATCGATGATTCCATCTTCCTAACCACTGCTGAGGCCGACAAGGAATCGCAGTCACTATTGAAACTTGACCGCGAAAGTGGCCGTTTGATGGACCAGTGGGTATTGCACCAAGGAACCCTGCCTCGGCGAATTCACCCGAACAACTCTCATGCCTCACCGACGCCGGTCTTCGACGGCGAGACCCTGTTTGTTTGTTTCTACACCGACGATGCTATCTGGCTGACCGCCATGACAACATCGGGACAACAAGTCTGGAAGACGCGCGTCTGTGAATTCAAACCTTCCGCCTTTCAGTTCGGTTATGGAGCGAGCCCGCTCGTGGAAGATGACTTGGTCATCGTTGCCGCAGAATACGATGGTCGTGAAAGTGGCATCTACGCCCTGAGTCGTCGAACCGGCAAACCCGTGTGGAAGGTCGCTCGACCTGAAAACCTCAACTTTGCGTCCCCTGTCGTCGCAACCATCACCGGGCAACGACAACTTCTGCTGGCCGGTGGGGACACGATCACTTCTTACGATCCCCAGACGGGACGAGAACTTTGGTCGATCGACGATTCGACCGAAGCGATCTGCGGCACCGTCGTGTGGGACGGGCGACACATTCTCGTCAGTGGTGGCAACCCCGTTGCAGGGACTTGGTGTGTCAGCGGTGACGGATCGCAGACAAGACTTTGGGACAATCGAGTGATGTGCTACGAACAGTCGTTGCTAACGATTAAGAATTTTGTCTTCGCGGTTGCTGACAACGGCGTGGCATATTGCTGGCGGACACGTGACGGCGGAGAGATGTGGAAGAAGCGTCTGTTTGCAGGGGCGATCAGCGCTTCGCCTCTGCTGGTGGGAAACCGTATCTACATCGCGTCGCAGAGTGGCACCGTGTATGTCATTTCGGCCTCGCCCGATCGGTTTGACCTGCTATCAGAAAATGCGACCGGTGACTCGATGTTCGCAAGTCCCGTCGCCGTCGATGACCGACTCTACCTGCGATGCGCGGTGGGGACGGGGAACGACCGCCAAGAGTATTTGGTAGCCACCGGACGCGTCACGCTGCCGTCTCAAAACGACTCAAACTAGCCGCACGAGAACTCTGGCGGGGGACGTGATCCCTGACCCCCTGGGAAACAAATCGGCTACGGTGGAATCGGGCAAGGCGGAATCGGGCGGGGGCTCGGACAAATTGACTCTCAGTGGGTAGTGTATAGGCTGCTTTGCCAAGTCGCCGCCGATGTCCCAAACGCTTTCAACCTAATGCCCCGATTTCTGCAAGCCTGCTTGATTCCTTTGCTCGCTCTCGGAATCTGCGTACCACGCTGTCCAGCGGACGAAGGAAAGTCGTTGACTCCTACCCCCGACGCGAAGGGTTCCACAAAACCGACGACAACGGCGCCTCCCAAAACTCCCCGTGCCACCGGCGCCGAAGACTCCAATTCGAACGTCCGCGATCCGCTTCGTGACATGCAGAGCTCAGCGATCGAGGAGCAAACTGCTTCCTGGGGTCACTGGGGCAATCAGCCTGACCATTACAGCACCTGGGTCAACCACAGCAATCGACTGATTCCGGTCTACACCTTTGGCATCACCCTTGGCGACTTGCGAGAACAGGGGAGTGCGTACGCAGACCCGAAGCGACTCGAACAACTCTATGGGAAGGTGCCGGAGCAAACGCTCAACCCGACGGCGATGTACTTTGATCAGACCGATATCTTTCAGTTGCAACATGCTGCGTTGGACGCGGGCTACAGCAACATCATTCTGATGATCTTTGACGGAATGGACTGGCAGACGACGCGAGCGACGTCCCTCTACAAACAACAGCAGTACGAAAGCGGTCGAGGCACGGGATTAGCGATCCAGGACGACCGCCGTGTCACCACCGACTTTGGCTTGGTTTGCACGAGCCCTCGGTTGGCAGGCGTCAAGTTCGATGTCAACTCGCAAACGGTGCTCGACTCGAATCTTGAACCCACCGGTGGTTACGATCCGACGCGCGGCGGAGAGGCACCATGGCTCGAGCAGCCCAATCGCGAATACTTGTTGGGGATCGACCGCGAGCAACCCCACACCGTCACCGACTCTGCCGCGTCCGCTACCAGCATGACCTGCGGCGTCAAAACGTATAACGGCGCGATCGCCGTCACCGAAGACGGGACGCAATTGACACCCATCGGACGCGTACTGCAGCAGCAGGATGATTTCAAAATCGGCGTGGTCACCAGCGTTCCGGTCACTCACGCGACGCCCGCCTGCGCGTACGCGAATAATGTGAGCCGAAAGGACTACCAAGACATCGGTCGCGACCTGCTTGGATTGAGATCTTCCGCGCATCGGAATGAACCGCTTTCAGGTGTGGACGTGTTGCTGGGTGGTGGATGGGGTGAACACAAAGACGAGGACGAGGCACAAGGAGATAATTTTGTTCCCGGCAACCCTTACCTGCATGAAGAGGACATTCGCAAATCGGATCTCAAACATGGTGGCAAGTATGTTGTCGCGCAACGCACACCCGGAAAGTCGGGGCGACGCGTCTTGAGGTCAGCGACGCGTCAGGCCGTCGATGGCGATCATCGCCTGCTGGGATTCTTCGGCGTCGACGGTGGACACCTGCCCTTTCAAACGGCCGACGGACAGTATGATCCAGCGGTCGATGTAAAGGCAGCAGAAGAGTACAGCGCCGAGGATCTCAACGAGAATCCAACACTTGCCGAATTAACGCGAGCCGCCCTGTTGGTCCTCGAACAAGCCATTGATGGATTCTGGTTAGTCGTAGAGGCCGGCGATGTCGACTGGGCCAATCACTCCAACAACATCGACAATGCGATCGGCTCCGTGTTGAGCGGTGACGATGCGTTCCGAGTGATCTTGGACTGGGTCGACGAAAACGATGCATGGTCCTACACGGCAGTCATTGTGACGGCTGATCACGGCCACTACTTGGTCATCGACGAGCCAGATCGATTCGTGCAGGCAGGAAAGGAAGCCTCACATCGAGCCTCTGCCCGACGCAAGCAGCAGCCAGCCGATTCGGCAGAGTGAATGACGCGATCTCATTGACTACTGAGCGCGATCCTGGCCGCTGACGTATGCGTTTGAAATTGAGGTTCATGTTTTTGCTGGCGAATCTTGGCCGGCGACTCGCAGTTGGTGGCGATCCCCATCCAAGAGGGAGGCGCGAGCCTGTTCGCTTCAATATGCTGCGTTTTCTAGCGCAAGCAATCACGGCAGCAAGAAGGTGCGTCGCCTAGAGGCAGAAAACTGTCTGCAATCCAACAAATTCGAAACCTGTTCAATCTTCCCAATCACCGTTAAGATTGATCGAGTCGTCGCTCACCGGCGTTCGTGTTGTGCAGGTCCACCTTTGAATTGGTCTGACATCCCGACCGCCGGCGTGTGACATGAACTTGTAATGGACGTACGCGAAGACCGAAGCATGGATCGCGCGACGTCCCCGGTGCGGGCGCGGTCGCCCGCCGATTCTGGTCACGCTGTGAACCCATCGGATTCGCCCCTTCCCGATGTCGCGTCGAATATCCACCTTGTGGATGACACCGGCGACATTGACGGCAGCGATCAAGCTTCCAAGCTGGAACGCTGCCAGGAAATCATCAACTATCGATTCAAAGATGAATCGTTGCTGCTCTCGGCGCTGACACATGCGTCGGGAGCATCCCATCGTTTGGAAAGCAACGAACGTCTCGAATTCCTTGGTGACGCGGTATTGGGACTGACGGTTTGTCAGTGGCTGTACGAAGACTATCCCGAGTACAACGAGGGCGACTTGACGAAGATCAAGTCGGCGGTCGTCAGTCGCCGTTCCTGCGGGAAATCCGCATGTGACCTGGGACTGGATCGTTGCCTGATCGTTGGTCGGGGTGTAACCCGCAATCGATCGTTTCCGCGGTCGCTTGTCAGCGACGTCTTCGAGTCGGTAGTCGCGGCGATGTACCTGGATGGCGGAAGTGAAATCGTTCGGGAACGATTGAAGGAATGGTTGATCGAAGAGGTTCGCAACGCCGTTGACAGCCAAGGCGCAGGGAACTTCAAGTCTTCCCTCCAGCAGTACGCACAACGCGAACTTTCAAGCACTCCGATCTATCGCTTGGTTCGCGAATCCGGCCCCGATCATCGCAAGTCGTTTCTGATCTCGGCCGTGATCGCAGACCGACAATTCACAGCGGCCTGGGGAAGCAATAAGAAGGATGCGGAGCAACGCGCCGCCTCCAACGCGCTCGCCGAGTTGCACGATCAGCCTCTGCCATTCCCCACCGAGTCGAGCGCATAAAAAACGCGTCCGCTATCGCGAACGCGTTTCGAAAAACCATTGTGCGGTCAGGAATCACTCACCCGCGGGCGGGAAAGCACCTGGCATCGAAAACGGGAACGATGGTCCACCGATTTCCGCTGAAGGTGTTGCTGATGCTGCAGGGGCGGTTGGCATCGCAGCGATTGCCGGGGTCGCAGTCACGCCCAATGTCCCGCTAGGTGTGGACGTTGGAACCGTCGGCGCGGCCGGAGCTACTGAACCGTTGGACGCACCGGACTGGCTCGTCTGCTGAACAGAAGGGTTCTGTGTCAGGAAACGGCCGCCTGCGATCGACGCTTGGGGCGCGGCTTGTGCAACAGGCCCCATGCTGGCATCGATCTGAGCCAACATGTCGCGAGAGCGATCGACGGCGCGTTTCACTGCGACATCCTGTTCTGCTTCTTGCTCGAAGAGCATCGCCTGGCTCAAGTGGCCGCGTGCGTCGGTCAGCTGTCCGTTCTTGAAGTGCAAGTAAGCCATGTTGAAGTGAGCGACAGCTGGCTTGTTGTTTGTCGACAACACTTGATAAGCAGAATTTGAATCACCTGATTCGAATCGGACGCTTGCCAAGTTGTTCGCGTACCGCGAAGTTCCCGGAGCGAGATCAAGGGCCTTGCTCAACGAAGCATTGGCACCGGCGTAATTTCCGAGCCTGCTATGAGTCAAGCCGAGATCATTGTGCAATCCGGCATCGTCCGGTGTTTGCGAAATCGCCCGGTCAAAGAACTCAACCGCCTGCTGATGGTTGCCCTGGCGAAAATGCAAGCGGGCAATGCTGGTCAACGCCGGTGGGTTGTTCGGCTCGCTTTCGAGAGCCTTCGTGTAGCTCTCCATGGCCTTGCCAAGTTCTCCGGTCGACTCCCAGAGTTGCCCGTTCGCCACGAAGACTTCCGGGCCAACCTTGGCAGGCCGGTTCGAAAGGCTTAGCGGGTCGGTCGCGGTTTCAGCGGTCGGCAGCGAGTCGTCCCTTCGGAAGACACCTGCGAACGCATCGGTCGTTTTCGTCAGCGCATTCTTAGCCGATCCGCCGATCGATTTCGTACTCGAAGCAATCGAATCGGTGATCCCAGGCGTTGCGTTCAAGTTGGGCGTCGGTTTCGAAAACGGGTTCACCGATGCCATCGAGAATCCGCCGCTTGAGCATCCGGTTGATGCCAGAGTCGCACCAGCAACACAGGTTGCCAACAACGCGCGTCGTAGTTTGGTCGCGGGTTTCACAGCTCTTTTCTCCCTCATCATCCTGATCAGTACGGATGGTGTGGTTGTGTGGATTGATCCTAAGGTTCCAATTATCGGATCGACCATGTCAGCCTGTGAACTTTACGATCATACGGGAACCAACCCCCAGAATTCAAAAAAAGGGCGACCCCATGACTGGGGTCGCCCTTTCGAATGATAGATCGTGTGGTCGTCGGCTTATTGACCGGCAACCCCTGGATTTCCACCAGCACTCGTGGATGGAAGCCGCGGAGCACTCAGGTTTTCCAACCAGTCTCGGTTAATCTTGGTGGCCCAGGCACCTGAAGAGTGGTGCGGCTCAACACTCGTCACGAGCACATCGGGCGACGGACCGTTGAATGCGAGCTTTTCGATGGTCTGATGGACCGAGGCAACTCGTGCTTCGGTTTCCTGATCATTCTCGCCCCGCAAGACAAATACCGTGCGGCGAGCAGCGGGAGCTTGCGTTGCAATCCAGTAGATTTTTTTATGGCCAGCGGCCATCAAAACACCGTCGCCAGAACGAAACAGTTCGTGGCCGATCGTGTTGTGCATTCGCCATCCGTTCGCCTTCATGATCTCGAAGGGAGAGACGACTGCGATTGCGTCCGCCTCATTGAAAGGATCGGGCCAAGCATTGTTTCGATGAAATCCGACGTGCCAGTTGTGCCAAAAATGTTTCCAATCGGCAGACGCTGACGTCGCGGTGATCGCGACGGCCATGACGGCAAGGACGGCTTGGGCAAACTTGATATTGAGTTTCATGGCAGGCAGTTCCTTCCGCCTCGGTCGCGGGCAGACTTTGAGGTCCACATAGAATGGAGTGATCGACAAGACAGCGAACTAAACAAGGGATCGCCGTCTTGGTCCTCTATCGGCGGCAAGGCGACAACAGCTGTTCAAACGCTCGGGTCCGCGTTTCATTCGGCAAAACCGGCAAACTCTACTCCTCGAATGGCATCACGGTCAGTGTCTCGCCCAGCAGCTCCACTTGATCGCCCAAAGTCAGCTGTTTTCGCCGCCGAGTTTCGACCTCGCCATTGACCCGTACTTCGCCTGACTGAATGTAAATCTTTGCTTCTCCCCCGGTGCCAACCAAACCGCTACGCTTGATGAAATCGTCCAGACGGATCACGGAGTCGCTTGCTGAGTCTGTCATCGAAGTGGTGTTGGATCCGGAGGGTTGCGTTGAATGAACGCAGTCTGAAACGATTAGGTATTTTGCCCGGGCAAACCGAGAACGCATCCCCCGTCCAGTCACGCTCGAACTCCGAAGGTTTGCGTCCATCATGCTGCAAGTCCATCGAATCGATTTCCATCGATTGGACATGAGCACGCGTTTCCCGTTTCGTTACGGTATCGCAAGCCTGTCCCGCCTACCACATCTGATTGTGCGGGCGGAGGTGGAAGTCGACCACCAGCGTTGCATCGGAATGGCCGCCGACGGACTCGCGCCAAAGTGGTTCACCAAGAATCCCGACACCGACTTCGAACAACAAGATCTTCCCCAAATGTTGCGGGTGATCCAGCACGCAGCAAATCTGAGTCGTGATCTGGGTGCGCAGGCGAATTTCTTTTCCTGGTGGCATGAACTCTACGCGAGTCAACATGCTTGGGCTGCGGATCACAACCTACCGCCACTCCTGGCAAACTTCGGCTGCAGCCTCATCGAACGCGCCGTATTGGAGGCCTGCTGCCGCCGGCATGAAATATCTCTTTCGTCCGCCCTACGATCGAATGTGCTCGCCTTGGATCTCGGGGTTATCCGAAGCGAATTGTCAAACCTTCAGCCGGTTGACGTCCTACCAAAACAACCGCTGCCCTCGGTCGTTCTGCGACACACCGTCGGCATCTCGGATCCATTCACCGACGGAGAATTGGATCCCTCGGACCAAGTAAAGGATGGCTTGCCACACTCTCTGGTCAGTGCCATCCGCACTTATGGCTTGACCCACTTCAAGATCAAGCTCTCCGGAAACCATCGGCAAGATCGAGAACGATTGCAGGAGTTGGCTGGCTTACTGAGAAGCCAAGTGGGCAAGGAAATGCGATTCACGCTCGACGCTAACGAGCAGTACGAATCGATGGAATCCTTCCGAGATCAATGGCGTGCCTTGTGCCTCGATCCCCCCGTACGACGAATGATCGACGAGTCCCTGCTGTTCGTGGAGCAACCGGTCCACCGCGATTTCGCTCTTCATGATGAAACGTATGAGGCATTCAATGGTTGGCCCGATGCACCGCCCATCATCATCGACGAGTCCGATGCCGACCTTGGCACACTGCCCAGAGCATTGAAGATTGGATATGCCGGCACGAGCCACAAGAACTGCAAAGGTGTGGTCAAGAGCCTCGCGGCGGCGGCGACAATTCGCAACACGGACGACCTTCGTAACACGAACAACTTAGGACAATCGCGGATACTCTCTGGTGAGGACCTTGCGAATGTAGGACCCATCGCACTCAACCAAGACCTGGCCGTCGTTGCCGCACTTGGAATTCCCCACGTGGAGCGGAATGGGCATCACTACTTCGCTGGACTGCAGATGTATTCACGGGCGATCCAAGAGCAAGTCGTGTCGGACCATCCCGATTTGTATGCCTGGCATGACGAAGGTTTTGCCCACGTGATGCCTCAAGGCGGACGCCTGCATCTCGAGTCGCTCAATCTCGCACCCTTGGGTGTTGCCCGCTTGATTGACCTCCGTTCGATCGATCGCTGGGACTTGTCTGGCTACTCGTGACAGTTGCGTTGCATGCGTGTGCTGCGTGGTCCACACTATGCACTTCCCGCCAACACACGTACCCACCACGGCAACATGAACGAAGCGCCCGCCCCCAGTCGTCCTTGGTATACCCGTGTGGGTCCCGGACTGATCACTGCCTGCGTGGTGATTGGCCCTGGCAGCATCATGACCAGCTCCAGCGTTGGAGCCAACAAGGGTTATTCGATGCTTTGGATCGTGGTGATTTCCGTCGCATTCATGTTGGTTTACATGACGATGGGCGCCAAACTCGGAGCGGTGTCAAAGACCTCCCCAGGCAATTTGATTCGCGAGAAGGCAGGCCGTTGGCTGGCGATTCTTCTCGGTTGCTGTGTCTTCTTCATTTCGGCTGCCTTTCAATCCGGAAACAACATCGGTGTCGCAGCGGCATTCGAGGCATTTGTCGATTCGGAAATCGTCGTCGCCGGATTGGTCATTCTTTTCAACGTGGTCGCGATCGCATTCCTGTTTGCGTTTCGCAATCTATACCGCATGCTCGAGCGACTGATGATGGTGTTCGTCGCCCTGATGCTGGTCAGTTTCGCCGTGAACCTCGTCGCCCTGCAGCCCAATCTGATCGACATGGGGAAAGGTTTCATCCCCTCTGCGGGAACGATCGACCTGGCCGTTCTTGGACTGATCGGTACGACATTCGTCATCACCGCAGCGTTTTACCAAGCCTATCTCGTTCATCAAAAAGGTTGGGATACGAACGAGGTTCGAAGTGGAATCCTGGATGCACGCGTCGGCGCCGTGATCATGACGCTGATCACGGTCATGCTGATGTCAACCGCCGCCGCGGGTCTTTATACCGGTTCGTCGGTGACACTCGCGAACCCGGTCGCAGTCGCCGAAGCTCTTGAACCAACATTTGGCACAAAAGGAAAGTTCATCTTTTGCCTCGGGCTCTTTTCGGCTGCCTATTCCTCTTTCTTGATCAACTCCATGATCGGTGGGTTCATCGTGTCAGACGGATTTGGGCTCGGTAGCGAACCGACTGATCGAGCTCCGCGAATCATGACGACGATCGCATTGCTAACCGGCATGTCGGTCGCGTTGGCGACGATCATTCTCGACTTTGATCGCACGCCGACCATCATCGCAGCCCAAGCGGTGACCGTGGTTGGGGCCCCCTTAGTTGCCGGTATCTTGTTGTGGCTTGCGAGCAGTCGAGACGTCATGGGATCCTTCGTCAACGGAATTGGAACAAAGTGCTTCGCGGGTCTTGGACTCCTGCTGCTCGTTGCGATGGCAGGAGACACGGCGATCAACAAACTACCGGCAAAGATCAAGGACTATCGTTCAAAGGCTGCCGAAACAGAAACAACCGCTCCCTCCACCAGCGAAGCATTGAACCCAAAGGCCACCATCGAAGCGGTGAATCGACCGCCCCCAAGTGATGCTGGGTGACGAAAAAGCCTTTGAAATCTGGAACCCTCTCGGTCTCCCAAAGAAGTCATTCGAGATGTGTGATCAGCGACTCAGTCACGATCAGATCGACAAGTTTCGACGCACCGGACACTTGACCGTGCCGGATGTCTTCGACGATGCCACGATCCGTGCAGTGCTAGCCGACCTATCAAACTGGAGTCAGCAGTTTCTCGAAACACTTCCAGAGAATCGACGGACGTGGTACTTGGAAGGCGACGAACAAAGATCGCAACTACGCAAACTCGATCACCCTGTTTTCAATCGACCTGCCTTTGCAGAACTCGCACGCGACCCCCAATTGATCGATCGCGTTCAGCAGTTAATCGGCGAAGGCGTCCACGTCTTCTTCAGTCAAGTCTTCATGAAACCTCCGGAAGTCGGCGGCCCCAAGCCCATTCATCAGGACAACTTCTACTTTGGCCCCGATGACCACAACGCAACGCTCACCGTCTGGATCGCACTGGATGACGCGACCATCCAGAACGGGTGTCTGCGTTATGGGGACCGCCACCTCGATCACGTCATCCCGCATTTCGCACCGGAGGGCGAGCCCTTTAATTTACAGATCGACGGTGTGGCAGCCGAGGACTATTCGATGTCTCCCGCCCCCGTTTCGAGTGGTGGGGTCTCTTTTCATCACGGTAATTCGCTGCATCAGTCATCGGCAAACACCAGCGACCAACCTCGTCGGGCAGTCGCGTTTCACTACCTTCGCAACGATGCCCGGCTGATTCATCCGGCACTCGACTACGATCCCAAGCTTTGCGTTCCCGTCACATGAATGTGCAAGACTATCTGCCAAAACGGGTCAATGAAGGAACCTGGGTGACGGCGTACACCTGGCATGCGCTGCGTGAACAAGATGTGGCAGAATTCGTCCTGCCCATCGCGTCCCTCGGCACTCCGTACGAGCAATATGTCGGATTGGGCGACCATCTCCTACCGCCGCTCTTCCATGAAGCATTCGACGACGATGACAACTTCAAGCACGCCATCGTCGACCGCATCTGCGAGTGCTTTCCGATTTTTGGAGGTGACAACCACCGGCGAATCCGGGTCGTGGAATTGCCAGACCGGACTCCCACCCCGTCCGCTCCTGGGAACGTCATTGCGTTCAGTGTCGATACCGCTGTCGAAGAGCATGGCCCGCATTTGCCGTTGGGGACAGACACGATTCAGAGCTATGCCGTTTTGAACGCAATCACTTCGGAATTCGATTCTCTGGAATTGTGCCATCCAGTCGACTACGGGCAACTCACCTGGGGCTTGCCATTCGGATTCAGCGTCGACCTGACGGCTGAACTTCTCACTCGGTATGTGGCCAATTTTGTCCAGGCTCATGTTCGATGGAAGCAACCCTCTGCCGTCTATGTCGTGGATGTCCATGGATCACTAGTTCATCGCAAGGCGATCGTCGCTGGACTGAAAGAATGTCAAGCACGGTGGAGCTTCCGATGGCTTCATGAACCCCTCGCTCAATTCGCATCACAACGCGGCGATCAACATGCCGGCGGCGTCGAGACGGCGTTGATTGAACACATCGATCCTTCGTTGCTCGATTCCCGATGGTGGCCTGACCGAATCAACGAACTGGCAAAGGAACAACTCGAATTCTCGAAAGCGGTCGAACTCACGCCCGATCTTGTGGAGTTCTCTCGCTACGTTCGGAAGCGCAGTCGAAACGGAATTGTCGGTGACATCTTGAACTATCACCATCTGAGGGCATCAGAATTATTCTCGCTCATGACGGATGTAGCGAGAAGCGATGTCGCCGCGTTGTTGGCAGGTACTTCCATGCACCAAGCGGGAGCCGAATTGTGGTGAGTTCCCGCGTTCGCACGATGACGCCCTCAGATGTTTCCTCCGCCGTGCATCTTGCGCACCAAGCGGGATGGAATCAACTTGAGTCGGACTGGGCTCGATTGCTGGAACACGAACCCCAAGGCTGCTTTGTTGCCGACGTCGACGGGCGGATTGTGGGAACGGTCACCAGCACCGCATACGGCAATGACCTGGCCTGGATCGGGATGATGCTCGTTCACGAATCCTATCGACGACAAGGCATTGCCAGTGAACTGATGACGAGGTGTCTCAACAACCTCCGTTCTCGCAGCATTCGCTGCATCAAACTTGATGCCACTCCTGTTGGCGAACCGGTCTATGAAAAACTCGGGTTCCAAGCCGAATGGACGTTTCACCGTTGGTGCGTCGATACCATTGACCCGCAACATCTCTTGGACAAGGGTGACTCGGAAACGGGAACCGTTGTGAGTCGTGGCCAGCAACTCTTCGATTCAAACACGGCGCTTGACCACGTCGCTTTTGGGACGGATCGAGTCACGTGGTTGAAACGACTCACGTCCGACTCCGATTGCATCGCAACGGGGCAAGGCTTCGGCATGATGCGTTCCGGACATCTTGCCAACTATCTGGGTCCAATCATCGCCGAAACCCCGACCGACGCCATGCAGATCGCAAGACGTCTACTGTTGCGGTCAACGACTCGCGTTTTCTGGGATATCCCGGGGCCGAATCGTGACGCAGTCGCCCTGGCCAAGTCGTTTGGATTTCGCCCTGTACGAGATCTCACAAGGATGTGGATTGGCGATGGATTGCTGCCTTGCGACCTGAGCCATCAATACGCTCTGTCCGACCCTGGCACAGGTTAAGATCAAACTGCTTCACAACCAATTTCTCACCTGGACATCAACCGATGTATCGGATCGCTGCCCTTGTCGTGTTTGCCTTCGTTTGTCGACCCAGCATTGCTGTTGCCGACATTGTCCCATCGGGGCAGAACGAAACACGACGTCGCCCCAACATCGTCTTCATTCTGCTTGACAACGTCGGAAAGGATTGGCTTCGTTGCTACGGAAGCCAAGAGAACCAAACGCCAAACATCGACCAACTGTGTTACGGCGGATTGAAGTTTCGAAACTTCTATGTGACCCCCGTATGCAGTACGACTCGGACGATGTTGCTGACCGGTCGCTATCCCTTTCGTACGGGCTGGCACACGCATCATGACACCGCGATTTATGGCGGCGGATTCCTGGACTGGAACCGCGAGATCACGTTCGCGCGAGTCCTGCGGGACGCCGGTTACAAAACATGCATCTCGGGGAAATGGCAAATCAATGACTTGTTTGATCCACAACAATCCAACTCGCTCACGCAGCACGGATTCCAGGAGCACTGCATTTGGCCGGAAGCGAAACCTGGCTTGCCAGCGCACAAAAAACGATACTGGGACGCCTATACGATTCAGAACAACAAGCGAATCGACACGACGGGTAAGTTTGGCCCGGATGTGTTCACGGACTATTCAATTGACTTCATGAAGCGTCACCAAGACGAACCCTTTCTGCTCTATCAATCGGCAATTCTGACGCACATCCCTGTCACGACGACGCCACTTAGCCCCGACCCGAATGCGTCGACCCGCGATCAATTTGCCGGGATGCTGCATTACGCGGACCACTTGGTCGGCCGAATTGTCTCTGCACTCGATGACCTTGGACTTCGCGAAAATACGATCGTGTTCGTCGCGACTGATAACGGCACCGACACGGGTTCAGACCAAGGAATGGCAGAAAGTCTTGGGGGCATGCGTCACGGCCGAGTCTCGGACGAAGGCATCTACTCACTGACTGAACGGGGAATCAACATGCCGCTGATTGTGAATTGTCCAGATTGGATTCCCAATGGCAATGAAAGCGATGCGTTGCTGAATGCTGCTGATGTGTTGCCGACATTGGCTGATCTCGCCGAAGCACCGTTACCCGAGGGTGTGACCATCGATGGACACAGTTTCGCAGACATCATCCGCAAAAGCTCCGATGATTCTTGGGGTCGGCCTTGGACCTTCACGCAGTACGCGGACTTACGTGTCGTTCGGGACCTTCGTTACAAGCTCTATTCATCGGGCGAACTCTACGATTTGGCAGCGGACCCGTTGGAGCAGAATCCGATGACAGGTGACGTTGCGACCGAAATCGATCAACAATCCCGCTTGCAAGCCGTCCTGGATAGTTTTCCCGAGGACACCCCGTGGCCTTGGACATTTCGAAGCATCTCTGCAAGAAAAGAACGTATCAAACGCGATGCCCCACGTCGGGCAACATGGATTCAACAAAACCAAACGCCACCGCCGAGCTTGAGTTCCTTCTTTCAACCACCCGCTGAGTTCGTCAATCGCTTGGGGGATTATCGGTCGCCTTTGAAGCATGCGGACGGCTCGAAGATTTCCACCGCGAGCGACTGGTCCGAGCGTCGCAAGCAAATCAGGGACGAATGGCAGCAGAAGCTTGGGACGTGGCCTCCGCTGATCGAATCCCCGCGTGTCGAACAAGGGAAGATCTCGCGTCGCGAACAAGTGACTCAACGGCAACTTCGCCTCGGTATCGGAATACGAGGCGAAATGGTTGACGCCTTCATGCTTGTCCCCGACGGTGACGGTCCATTCCCTGCGGTGATCGTCCCCTACTACGACGCTCAAACCGGAGCCGGCCTGGGAAGAGAGCTTCGTGACTTCGGCTGGCAACTCGCTCGACGTGGCTTCGTCACGCTATCGATTGGCAAGCCGAATTCTGGTGTGAACCTTGATGATGCTCGTGAGGCGGGTCATCGAGGCCAGTACTTCGGAAGCGAGAACAAGCCGGTTCAAATCCAACCGCTTTCGGCCTTGGCTTACGCTGCGGCCAACGCTTGTACGTTCCTACAGAGCCGACCGGAAGTCTACCCCGACCGGATTGGAATCGTCGGTCATTCATTCGGCGGAAAGTGGGCTCTGTTTGCCTCGTGCATGCATGACCAATTCGCTTGTGCCGCTTGGTCGGACGCCGGAATCGTGTTCGACGAACGCGATCGGCGAAAGGAGAATCCCGGTGGAAGCGTCAACTATTGGGACCCTTGGTACCTTGGATTCGACTTGGGAAAAGTCAACGACTCGAGTCTGTCGCAACGATTTCGAAAACTACCAAGTGAGGGAGAACCGCGCACGGGCTCCTACAAAGCTCTCGTTGAACACGGTCATGACCTCGTCGAATTGCATGCGTTGCTGGCACCTCGCCCCCTGCTGGTCTCGGGTGGCACGGCGGATCGGCCTGAGCGCTGGACGGCACTGAACCATTTGATCAACGTGAATGAGATTCTCGGATTCCAAGATCGTGTCTCCATGACTCAACGCGATACTCACAGCCCAACCGAAGAATCCAATGAACAGATCTATCAATTCTTTCAATGGTGGCTGAAAGAGTCGACGGTCGCCTCCGACAGCTTGGATCTTCAAAACGACGAGTCGTAAAACCGGGTGCCTGAGGGCCAGGACTAGCCACACCGCAACTATACGTTTCAGAGTGGGGTCGATATGATCCTCTGCCAGAAGAGGGTGGCGTCCGACGTCAGCCCAAGGAATCCAAGCCACCACGTTGGAACGATGTCAGAAGAGATACGCGAAACTGCGGATACAGTTTCGTTTCCCCCGCTGGTGAATGACGCTGTCGTACTGACCGGCCCCACCGCCTCGGGAAAGAGTTCTGTCGCATTGTGTTTGGCAGAACGCTTGGATGGGGAAATCCTCTCGCTCGATTCCATCGCTGTGTATCGCGGGATGGACATCGGGACCGCGAAACCTACATCGGCTGACCGAGCGCAATTGCCTCATCATCTGATCGACCTCGTTGACCCCAACGAAGAGTTTAGTGTCGCCTGTTATTTGCAAGCTGCCCACGAAGCGGTTGCCGATATTTGCGAACGTGGCCGGACCCCCATTTTTGTCGGTGGCACGCCGATGTTTCTCAAAGGGGTTTTGCGAGGCTTTGACCCTGGACCTCCGGCGGACTGGGAGTTTCGCAAAGCGGTCGAGAAGGATCTTGAGCGGCACGGCGCGGAAGCTCTTCGTGAAAGACTCCAACAAGTCGATCCTTTGGCGGCTCACCGAATCGGGCCGAACGATACGCGACGGATGATTCGAGCATTAGAAGTCGCGCGGTTTACCGGCACCCCGATCAGTCATCGACAGGTGCAATTCGATCGACAACTCGATGCCAAAGAGTGCAACGTGTTTTCACTGCAGTGGGATCGCGCTGAACTGCACAACCGAATCAATGACCGAGTCAAAGAGATGTTCGATAGGGGACTGCTCGACGAAGTTCGCGAACTGCTTCAGCGGTTCGGCGATCTATCTCGCACGGCATCCCAAGCGGTCGGATACCGCGAAGTCATCGAGTGGCTTCAGACGGACAACAATGACACTTCGGACTTAGTAGAAGAAGTCTCCGCCCACACGCGGCAACTCGCTCGCCGACAGGAGACTTGGCTGCGATCGTTTGCCGAACGACGTCTCATCGAGATGAAGGACTCGATAGATCCTGATGAGATCGCTTGTCGAATCGCGCGTGAACTCGTTCGCTAGGCAGAAGCCCGCATCGACTCAGGTGACGAGACCTTTGGTCACCGTCATGAAGACATCTTCCAAGGTCGGATCGCGATCGTTAAACGATTTCATACGAACGCCCGCCTTCATCAACTCCTCCATCAGACCGGCCAATCCCTCGTCATCGGTCTCAAGCTCGACCACAATCCCGGTGGGCTCCATGTCCAACGACCGCAATTGAGGACTGCTGCGAAGTATGGACAGTCCCGCCTCTTCGCCGGAGATGAATTGGATCTCGACGATGCGGTTGCGTCGGATTTGTTGGTAGACGCTATCGATCGGACCATGCATCAGTAGTTGGCCTCGCTCGATGATCCCGATCGAGGTGCAGCAGTCGGCGAGTTCTGTCAGGATGTGACTGCTGATCAGAATGGTCTTCCCCATCTTTCGCAACTCTTTCAGCAATGCCTTCACTTCCACGCGTGCACGTGGATCAAGACCGCTTGCCGGTTCGTCCAGAATCAGCACTGGAGGATCATGGACGAGCGTCTTCGCCAAGCAAAGCCGCTGCTTCATCCCGCGTGACAAACCGTTCACGAAGTCATCGCGTTTATGCGACAAATCAAGAAGTTCCAGCACGTTGTCGATGATCTGCTTTCGTTCCGTGCGACCGATGCGATAGGCCACGGCAAAAAAGTCCAGAAACTCCCAGACCCTCATCCCGTCGTAGACGCCAAAGTTATCCGGCATGTACCCCACTGCCTGACGCACGCCGACCGGATCACCCATCACGTCGCAACCCGCTACTTCGCCACGTCCCCGACTAGCCCGAAGCAGCGTCGCCAAAAAACGGATCGTCGTGCTTTTCCCGGCGCCATTGGGGCCGATGAACCCGAAGGTTTCACCCGCATCAATCTGCAAGTCGATGCTCTCCACCGCAGTGAAATCACCGTAATCCTTACCGAATCCGTTGAGAGTAATCATGATTCTTCTTGCTCGTCCGCGGTGTCGTCAGTCTTCTCGTCTTCGTCAGTCAAAGCTTTGCGAAAATCGCCAATCAAGTTGACATCCACTTTGGCCAAAGGAAGCGGAGCATGTTGGAGGTGCGCCAAAACGATGGTTCTTGATGAGGCTTGATTTGACTCCGGCGTGATGGTCATTCCCGGCAAAGAGGCCGGAATGTGTCCTACCAAACGAGTGGATCCAGCAGGCACTGCGGTCGGCAGCAGCAAGCGACGCAACAGACGATTGGCATCACGCGGCAAGCTCTCTTCAAAGGACGCATCGGTAAGCTTCCGAAAACGAAGATTCGAAGCAGAACCGCTGGCAAACGATCCGACAACTGCCAACTCGGTCTCACCGTCGTTGGACTTTCGAACGACCATCGCGTCGAACAGCTCAAAGGAAGTTCGATTGATCAGTTTGCCATCGGCGTCAAGAGTAATCGTGCCACCCAAAGGCAGCATCTGCTCAGCATGCACCATTCGAACTTGGTTACTACCGACGGCAACGTCTGACAGCGTCGGTCCTTCAGCAAAACCAGTCTTGAAGGTAGAACCGCTTCGATTCTCCCCCGCGCCACCACCCCAGATGGGCATCGCAACAGAATCGACCGAATTGAACTGAATCTCGTAGCTACTCGACAACGAGTTGTAGATCGCAACGACTCGCGAGACGTGTCCTCGGTCGTAGTCAGGTTGCACTTCCAAAAGTGAAATTTCAGTCTGCGAACGCGCGAAACCAATGTCCAGCCGGGCCGCTCTGGCGACCCAGATCGCTCCGCCCAGTGCAATCACGGGAACGGCCAGCCATGCATACTCGAGCCGCCCCAACAACCGAAAGAACAAGTAATTCAGCGGCACCAGAATCAACAAGTAGTACCCGAGTGATCGAATGACCAACGAGGACTTGGGGATCTCGATGCCAGATTCACTTCGAATGATCTGTCGGCAGAGACTAATGGCATCACTGTCATCGTTCCAACCGCCAATCGCAGACGTCGGATCGACATAAACAAATGGATCCACCCGGCTCGGTGTCGCTCCGGAGCCTCGAGGAGTCGGCTCCGTCGTCCGCAAGATCGCATCACGCGCGGTGATTCGGAAGCGCGAGTTCATCGCTGGGTCCGACGTCTTTGTCTCGCCGCCGCCATTCAAAATGTAGTTTTGCTGTATGAGGGTCATCGACTGCGAATCCTCGGACTCGGAGATCTTGCGCGGAGGACGCAACAACAACGCCGCATTTATGAAACTGTCATAGGACTGCCAGTTGGCGAACCAGTCACTTGTGACGTCAAAACGAGGTTGCACCACGCGGCCGCTGCCAACACGGCGTTCCAGCACAAGGTTTCCAGCATTTGCAAGTGGCTTGGCATCACCCGCGAGTTTCCCATCCACTGCCACGCGTCCCGCCTGGCTCTGCAGCAATGCAATCTGCTTTTCAGTCGATGGATCAGAAGAGACTTCCCATCCTTCCAGAAGCTGAGTTGCCGAATCGGGGTCTAACTCAATGTTGCCTGTCGGCTGAAGTGGAAGCAGATTCGCTAGGGAAGTCTTTGAAACTGAGTCGGACGCGATCGCTCCATTGACAATCAATTGCCCTCCAAATCGCACCCAATCCGCCATCGCTGTTTGCTGCTGTGGCGTCAGCGCGTCAGGGGACAAGTCATCCCAAAACACAACGGCCGTACTGGTCCAATCGAGCATAGTTTCCGACAAAGGCAACAGATCCTTCGTGGGCGGAAACACAATTCGGTAGTTCGCGTTCTGATCTTTGAACGCGTACTCGTCACGAAACGGTCGAACCCAATCCGAGACTTGAAACTTAGCGAAACGCTCTGGTCGCTCAGTCAAGACAACGAAAAAGTACTCCTCGCTGGACAGCACCGAGAACGGCGTGCG
>JBPCVD010000067.1:0-7771 GCA_051010815.1 Rubripirellula sp. | reverse complement strand
CCATCCCTGCTTCCGGGCTCCAGCACGAGGACATTGGGATTCTCGGGATCTTTCCAGGGCATCCACTCGTCAGGAATCTCGTCACTTCCCGTCTCGGACTGGGCCTTCGCTGTGGCAGCTTGCTCGTTCTGAGCCGCTTGGCTTACCGAATCGATGCTGAACGCTCCGCTTGATGCGATGCAGCCAATCGCAATTCCAACGGCCAAAATCCCCAGTGCTCCTATTCTCGATCCGCTCTTCGACATGGTGGCCTCCTCTAGGATTCAGAATAGCGGCACACAGTGCCGGACTCGCCTTCACAACAAACGAGTATTTGTGATGTGTTAAGCTGGCGGAGTCTATCCGATTTGCGACACCGAGTTCAATAATCCAATGAACGTCAGCCCGAAAGAAATTCACACGGACGATTTCGACCACTTCTCGGCCTGGGTAACCGACCTCGGGTTTGAGTCGGAATTGACGCAAGCCTCGCGTGGACGGGGGAAGTTCCAAGCCGGCATGACGACGATCGGTGACTGGACTGTGTGGCGTTATCGCGCATCCCAGGACATGCTGTGCGAATATACGATTCCGCCTGACATGATCGAGCTTTGCATTTCTCGGTACTCCTCACCGGTGCTCTGGTGTGGGCAGAAGTTCTTAGGGACCAGTATCACCATTCACCGTGATCGGCATCTATATCGCGCGACTCTTCCGCGCGATGGAGTTGGGTATGGTTGTCTGCTGCCCATCGAAGATGCAATTCGCTCCGGTGTGATTTCCGAACAACACCTGTCACGCCTCGGATCGGTCAACCATGCCTTCGCTCCGGCAAACGAATCATCTGCAGCCTATTTGATGGGGCGATTGTCTGCATTGTTCGAGTTGCCAGACGCTCTCGACCAGCCCGGACACGCGATCGATTCGCTCGTTTGTGACTGGCAGCCGACGATGGATGCTTCGTTCTCGGCCGACGTGACAGGCGCAAAACCAACGCCAGAGAAAGCCTTGCTTGACAAGGCTCAGGATTTGATCGTCAGCCGCATGGACAGAGCGCTCACGGTGGGCGAGATCGCCGAGGAATTAAGTGTCACCCGCCGCGCGCTCGAACGAGCTTTCCGTCATTTCATCGGCGTTAGTCCCTACCAATACCTTTTGTTGCGAAGGCTGCACACGGCTCGTCGCATGCTCACGCTCGGCCGGGAAGACGTTTTGGCAACAAGCCTGCAATGCGGGTTCGAACACGCAAGCCGATTCTCCAAAATGTATGCCCGTCAATTCGGCGAGTTGCCGTCGCAGACGAAGGCTCGCTGTTCTTGAGCCGATCGATGCTGCACCCTTCGGACGCATAGGATGTAACAAGGGAGGTTGAACAATTGGTTAAGCACCAAGTCATCCAAGTCATCATTCCTTGTTTCGCATCAAAAAGTGATTGTCTTCGTTCGCAGCGTTTCGGAGGGTGACTCACCAAACACTCGGCGATAACGGACGCTGAATCTACCAAAATCGTCGAATCCGTATCTGCTAGCTACTTCCGAGACGTTCGTTTCAAACCGCGGTGTCTCGCGTAATTCGCGGCGCGCGGCATGCAGTTTGCGCATCAGCACATACTGATAGGGACTCGTGCCCAACACGTCACGAAAAGCATATTGCAGCACACGAGCGCTGACATTGAATTCAGCGGCAAGCTGAGCCGTGCTGAGATCGTCAGAAATTTGCAGGTCGATTGCGCCCATCACATTCCTCACCAACGAGTACCTTCGCAGGCAACGGACTCTTGAGTCAAATCCTTGTGCCAGCAACCCTCGATGCACGACATCTGCCAGGCCGTGAAGCACTTGTTCGTAGAACAGAGTCGCCGTCATCGGATCCGATGCCAGGCTATCCAGGTTTCTTGGCGATTCGAATTGTGAAAACAGCCAATTTCGATAGACGTTGCCTTGTGGCCCTGCAAGCGGAATCACCATACGGTCCAACCTGTCATGCTCCGCAATGAGTGCCGTGGGCACCAGTTCTAACTCTGCGATCAGGTCATTCGAGAGCAAGATCGATATGCCTTCGTGGCCGGCAGGCAAGATGGCGAAGTGATCGCGCCCTGAATGGTTGATGAGAAGACTGTCGCTAGGGATCTCGTATCCGCACCAATGCGCCGGCGGAGCATCGGAACGAAAAAGACAGAGAGAGGTGGTGTTGGGGGGAATCCGAAACTCATCCCTCCTGGTCCGATGCTCGAAAAAATGATTCAACGACAATTGAGGGAAAATGATCTGCTCAAATCGCGAGCGATGCCTTCCCTCATCAAGTTGAAGCGAGTCAATACTCCAATCGCCCAGATGTTGATTCAGATGATCAACATCGTCCATTTCTAAGAGATTGAGGGTCGCGACAGATTTCATTCTTATCGGGGCTCCTCTTGCACGTTCGCAAATTACGTAGCCGCAACAAGCCAGGCGGGGTAGATTCAGCGGATTATACCAACGAGGGCACTCCCTCGCCGATACCCCCTCAGGAACCGAAGCCATGTCAAAGAATACCGGTGCGCGACTAAGTGCGGTGGCCTTTCTGATGGTTGGAATCGCGATCGGATACATTGCGGCCAACGGCGGATTCAATCATATCAGTGTCGCCGAAGCGGACGATGCGACAACCAGTAAGGAACCAAGTCAGCCTGCCCAGATTCAGCCTGCCCAGAACGCAACTCGGGCAACCCAGCTAACAGCGCTCGTGGACGCCGCCGACGATGTGCCAGAACCAGAATTGGGTAAGCACGAGATGCCCTCCGAATGGGCACCGTGGAAAGACCCCAACAATCCGAATGTGCTCTTGCTGTCCGACGACAAGGACAAGTTCTTTCTTCGTAGAGACAAGTCGAAGCATACGCCGGGCTTGACCGATCCACAGCGCTACGTCGGCGGATCGCTGATTTCAGGCTTCCCCACCTTTCTGGGTGCTCCGATGGCCTTCACCACCGAAGACCTCAAGGCCGGAGAGGTTGATCTCGCATTGGTCGGGATCTGTATTGGAGACCAGCCAGTACCGGGTGCAAACTTCGCGGCCAACAAAATGCGTACGCTCACCGATTGGATGACCTTTCCGGGCGGCACCAACAACATGACCGGGACTGATTATGGAAAGTTGAGGCTTGCCGACTATGGCAACGTCGCGTGGAATTTCTTTGCCAATAACCAGCGTAATGTCGAAGAAGTTTATCGGGTTGTTTCCGAGATCCTTGATGCGGACGTTGTGCCCGTCGGAATCGGTGGCACGCACGTTCAGACCTACGCTTTCCATACAGCGCTGGCGAAGAAGTACGGGCCCAAGACATTTGCAACACTCCATATCGACGCCCATTACGATACCTACATGTATGGATTCGGGCGGATGGTTCATAACGGCAGCTTCCTGAAGGTGGCTATCGAGAAGGGGCTCATCGACGGCAGTGACCTTGTCCAGGTGGGACTGCGCGGAGAAAGCCCCGACGCTGCATCCTTGGCCTGGATGCGAAAGCACAAGCTGAAGTTTCATTTCCAAACCGAGATTCAGAAAGACGGTTGGGATGCCGTTTTGAAGCGAGTTCTTCGTGAACTGAAGGGTAAGAAGTTACATATTTCCTGGGACATGGATGGCATGGATCCGGCAGCCGCTCCAGGGGTAGGAACACAGGATCCCGACGGCCTTACCGCGGCCCAGGGGTTGCAACTCGTTCGTGCTGTTGCCATTCAGAATGAAATCGTCGCGGCGGAATTCAACGAGTACAACCCACTCCTAGATGATGCCCATACCACGACGGGCGTGCTGATGGATCGGCTGATTCGTTCGATGCTCGCAGGCATCCAAGCCCGTAGGGATGGAATCACCGATCCGCTGTACTACGATCCCGAGCGACTCCGCCACGACAGCGAATAAGCGGAGATCGTCCCGGCCTGCTTACAATCCCGGGCCTGCTTACAATCCCGGGCCTGCTTAGAATCCCGGGCCTGCTTAGAAATCGAACGTCGCGCGCATCGAGAAGACTCCCTGCGTGTCGTGTCCGGGTCGTTGCGAGGGGTCAAGCCACAGTTGTACATCCGGGGTGAACTGAATTCCCGGTGTGAGCTGGACCCTCCAAAAAGCTTCCAGGATGTACTCGCTCCGCCGTGACGGGTCGGTCGGATCACCCCAGCCGCCGCCAAATCCCAGCACGTCATCTTCCCAGATGTAGAAGCCTTTTCGCATGATGGCCGCGGCCATCGATTGTTTTGTGCTGGAACGCCGTTTGTCGGCTCGGTTGTATTTGTAGAACAAGACGTGCTTTTGACCGATGTCCTGCTCCATGATCAGTGACAATCCACGAGAGTACGCCGCTTGCTGTGTTGCGTCTACCGAATAGAGGTTGAGTTGGTAGTTCGCTTCGCCAATACCGGCGACACACCCGCTGTATTTGAGGTAGCCCATGTAGGCGTAATCACCTTTTCCAAACGTATTGAAATTCCACAGGTCGCCCATCTTGGCGTTGCCGTCAGTGAAGCCTCCCCCGATCGACCATCGATCCGTCAATCTTGCGGTTGCAGCAAATCCAAGACCGGGCAAAGGAAGCGTCGCTGCTGGATTGGATGACATAATCTCCGAAATAAAGTTGCGAGTATCGTCCGACGCATAATTACCAAAGTCGAATAGATCGCGAAGGAGAAACTGTCCGGCATAGAGTTCGATGTCACCATCCATCAGCGGCTGGTACCAAGCCACAAAACGGAAGAAATCGAGCCGTACCGCGCTATCATTGATACCGGTAGTGAGCCCCAAATCATTCGTCAATTGCCCAGCCGATGCATCGGTGTACTGCGAAACATTCATGTAATAGAAAACGAGGCTGCCCGCGTCTTTGTATCCGTGGTGCGGCGTCCAAGAGTTGATGGTGTGGATCTGACCATTCAGGTTTTGTGATTCCGAAGGGACATGGCTCCCGTAGTGATTCATCAATGTGTAGAACGTGATGTATTCAAAGCCGGTTGCGTCGTTCAAATTCTCTTTGAACTGAAGGTACGGGTCGACATTCACAGGCTCCAACCAAGTAGTGAATGAGTCGTCGAGAATCGCTGAGTAACGAGTCTCCTCTTTCTCCAGCCGGTCGATCGCGTTGATGGCACCAGCATCGCCCGCACGAGCTGTGCCGCACATGCAAAGGATCAACGCAATAGCAACACTTAAGTGCTGTGCTCTTCGATTACCGATCACACCAGCATCCAATCGTTTTGGCGTTCCATGACACGGTGCTGGCGCAAAAAGACCAGCCAACACAGTGATATCGTCGGCACCTGCATTGGCGCTCGAGCAACGTGAGAATGCTTGGATCGATTCAACCGGACATAACGATTGCGAGGAGAAGGAACGTTCGAAAGAATCTCGCTCGATGTGAGCAAATCAAATGAACTGAGCCGGAAAGGAGCAGATCACGCTCTACTTAGATCGTCACACAACCCATTCGATACAACCGTCCTAAATCTCGCGAGCACCCAGGTCTTGTTGGCGAATCTGGATCGTCGTTCAAGCTCGCCAGATGAAGGCCCGAAACTGAATGAAGATATTTCTTTGACCTCAATGCATGGACGCAGCGAGATACAAATGGCTGCGTTTCTGATACGACGCATGGCGGTTGCGGTCTTCTCCTTGTTGTTGATCATGACCACAGCAACCGCACAGGATCCTAGCGATCCGACGCAGGTGACCTTTCACCTGATGCAGGAATTCGAGTGGACCAAGCTCTCCGAGGATCAAGGAGATCAGGTCGCTTACAAGATCAGTCCCTTCATTCCCATTAAGCTTTTCGACCAAAGCTTCCTTGCCAACGTGGAAGTGCCGCTTACATACGCCGGTACAGACGTACTGGGTCACCATACGAGCATTGGCGACACACGGCTGAAACTCTTTTGGCTGATCGGAACGGAGAATGAGTTCGTCCGCGCGATCGTACCTTCGTTCGATGCCATCGCGCCGACGGGTGACGATGAATTGGGAACCGGCGGCGGCTCGTGGATTCTGATGCCGAACATAGTGTTCGCGTTGCAGCCCGCCGAGAAGCTCTCGATGTATCCCTTTTTCCGATACGTCCATTCGGACGCGCCACAGTCGTTCCTGGTTCCTGACAGCGGGATTCCAGTTCCGCCGGGCGGCGACGTCAGCTCCCTGGCTGACGATACGCGCGCCTTCAATCTGGAGTGGATGAACGTCTTCAGCCTGGAAGACGCTGTGATGGATTGGGTCACCGTCACACCTGACTATTTCCAAAACTTTTCCGGCAGCCGCAGCCATACGTTCACGATGAAGTATGACGCTGGTGTGGGCCTAACCGAGTCACTGTTCTTGATTACTAAGTTCTGGCATCCGGTTTCGGGCGAGGTTTCGAACGACTTTACTTTTGGTTTCTCGCTGGACTGGTATCCGTCTTGCAACTGAAGGATCATCCCAAGGGCACCCGCGGTATCGCGGGGCGCTTTCGCAATCCCGCGCTGTGGTTAGAGGCGATGAACGCCGATCAGCGTTCCAGACGTTGTCCGGACTTCAGTCCAAATTGCCGAATGATTCGGATGACGTCCTTCTGAATAGACAACCGAGACTTACAGGTTCAGTTGAAACCTCTGTCCGAATGATGATTGGATGAAGTCCTACGGAACGTGACGTTCGTAGGACGCAACGACCGACAGAGCTTCGCGCAAAGCCAACCGTGCCGTAATCTTTGGCCAGCGCGTGGTAGCTGGTTATCGCATTCTTAGACACTGATTGCTGAGCCTCTTGACGGGTCTGCACCGACGAATGAGCAATCGCTACGGGATCGGACCTAGCCATTAGCAACTGCAGCAGTTTTGGCCGCTCGGAGACGGCGGGTGCATCGGTCTCTAGCAGTTCCGGAAATCTCTCCAGCGCACACTTCGTGAAATTCCGGATCGGGATTCAGGGAAACGGTTGCGAAGCCGCGAAACTGCTAGTAGTGCTGGGACCGATGCATCGGAGCCCCAGTGAAGCTATCGAACTCGCTTCGTGGGACGGACTGATCGGGCAGGGCGGGCCTGACGCGCGTAAACTTGACCAACTTGCCTCGCTCAATGACCCCGGGATAATCCCAAAACAACCTCGCAGCAGCGGGTATAGTTAGCAGTCCGCCGGATAATCTCAAAATCGGATCGCGAATAGGCGAATAGGTAAGTCAGCCGACAACCAGACATTGGCTTCCACCATGACCGTTCATTTCAGTCGAATCATCACGTTGCTGCTTCTGCTCTACGCGTGGGTCGGATCAGATGTCGTTCTCCTTTTTGCTCAAGATTCGCGACGCGCAACTGAGCTCAATCAAGTTGTGGATCAGGAATGCGAGACGTTTCTACAGCGAATGTTGAAGGAAGAGCACTTTTCCGGCGTCGCGCTCGTGAAGAAAGCCGATGAGCTTGTGCATGCCAAAGGATACGGCAAGGCAACGGCGGACAAGAACAATTCTGTCGGGACGGTATTCCATGTTGCGTCAATCACCAAGCAATTCACCGCCGCAGCTGTCCTTCAACTGGTTGAAGCCGGAAAGATTGATCTCGGCACATCGATCAATAAGTACCTTCCCAGAGAATACCGATCGGCTCATTGGCAACGTGTCAATTGCTCGCACCTTCTTTCGCATTCCAGTGGAATCGAGGACTATGCGGTCGAGCGTGATTACTACAACGTGGTTGACGGATTCTGCCTTGGCAATACAGTCGATGGAATGATACGCGAGGCCATGGAAAAGCCCCTTCGGTTTGAACCAGGCTCAAAGTTCGAGTACTCGAAT
>JBPCVD010000066.1:0-9237 GCA_051010815.1 Rubripirellula sp. | reverse complement strand
TTTCTGCTGTTGATCTGCGTGGGGCTGTTTCCAGTCTATTTGAACATGATTCCCCTCGCGGCACTGGCGGCGATCCTGCTGGTGACCGGTTTCAAACTTGCCAGCCCAGCCCTGTTTCGCCAGATGTGGAGTGAGGGCCGTTATCAGTTCGCACCTTTCATGATCACGTTGGTTTCTATCGTGTTCACCGACCTGTTAGTTGGAATCCTGATTGGGTTGGGCGTGAGCACTCTCTTCATCTTGAACAGCAACTTGCGTACGCCGATTCGGCGGATTGTGGAGACTCACCTCGGTGGCGACGTGCTTCACATCGAGCTTGCCAACCAAGTCACTTTCTTGAATCGCGCGGCGCTCATGAAAGTCTTGAATGATGCTCCTCCCGGTTCGCAAATTCTGATCGATGCCCGCGACACGGACTACATTGATCCCGATGTGCTGAGCTTGCTGCGTGATTTCAAAGTGAACACGGCACCCTCGCGCGGAATGAAAGTCAGTTTGCGTGGGTTTCGTGACAAGTACCGCCTTCAAGATGATATCCAGTTCGCTGACTATTCGACTCGCGAGCTTCGTGATCGCGTCACTCCCAACCAAGTGCTCGAGTTTCTCAAGGAAGGGAATCGACGGTTCCAGACCGGCAACCGTTTGACGCGTGACTTTAGCCGCCAGGTTGACGCAACGGCCTTGGAGCAAACACCGCTAGCCGCCGTGCTGAGCTGCATTGACTCTCGTGTGCCAGCGGAGTTGGTGTTTGATCTTGGCATTGGTGACATCTTCAGTGTTCGTGTGGCCGGGAACATTGTGGGAACGAAGTCGCTTGGCAGTCTCGAATATGGTGTTGCGGTCGCGGGTGTGAAGTTGGTTGTTGTGCTCGGGCACACACGCTGCGGTGCCGTGACGTCATCGATCGATCTGCTGGGCCAAGAGAAGAACGTCCAACAGGAGACAGGGTGTCCCCACCTCGCTTCGATTGTGGACGAAATCGCGATCTCGATTACTCCTGAAGAGTGTCGACTCCTCGATGGAATGGATCAGGAGGCGAAAGACGCACTGGTCGATGAAATATCGAAACGAAATGTTCGACGCACTGTCAGCGAGATCATCAATCGTAGTGATCCGATTGGCGAGGCGGTGAAAGCCGGGCAGTTGATTGTCGTGGGTGCGCTGTACGACGTGAAAAGCGGCAAGATTGAGTTCCTTTCGGAGCAGGCCCACGCGGAAGAAGTATGCGTTGTTTGAACTGATCCGCGGTATTCATGCCGCGGTTCACGGGGCTTCCTTGAATCAACGAATCGGCCATCGGTGCGAATCGGTAGCTTGCCCCGTTACGTTCCAGTGATTGGGTCAGCGCCCACACCTAGTCTTTAGTCGCATTTCTCAGGCGACAAATCGAGGTCTTCGACCTACCTCGCCGGGAGTGTTCTCGGTCATGCGGGCCGACTAAACTGCGTTCCCCGCCTTTGGTTTGCGCCCTCAGTGAACCGACCCTTCCCATCCAATCTTTCCGCATCCAACGGAGAACGTTGATGATCTTTCGTGTGAGAGTCTTCCCATGCTTGCGAGCCATGACGATCGCTGTCGCGATGCTTGTGTCCTTCGTCAGCGCGGTCAATGCCGCCGATCGACCCAACATCCTATTCATCTTCTCGGACGATCACGCGCCACAGGCGATCGGAGCTTACGGATCAAACATCAACGAAACGCCGAATCTTGACCGGATCGCCAAAGAGGGGGCGGTCTTTCGGAATTCCTTTTGTGCAAACTCGATTTGTGGACCCTCACGCGCCTGCATTTTGACGGGCAAGCACAGTCATCTCAACGGATTCCTCCGAAACGGAAATCGATTCGACGGTACACAGACGACATTCCCCAAACTGATGCAGGACGTTGGTTATCAAACCGCTGTCATCGGTAAGTGGCATCTCACCAGTGATCCCACAGGTTTCGATCACTGGGAGGTTCTTCCGGGTCAGGGAAGTTACTACAACCCCGATCTGATTCAGATGGATGGGAAGCGTAAACGATACGAGGGCTACTGTACCGACATCATTACGGAGAACGCGATCCAATGGCTGCAGGAGGGGCGTGATGCAGACAAGCCATTCATCCTGATGTGTCAGCACAAGGCGCCGCATCGAAATTGGTCACCGCCCCCACGCCATTTTTCGTTGTACAAAGAGGTTGACGTACCCGAACCGGAGACATTGTTTGATGACTACGCGGGGCGTAGTGCGCTGTTGAAACAGAACGAAATGTCGATCAAAGATCATTTCTTCTGGGGACATGACATGAAGTTCCACGGAGACAATCCGTTTCCGGATCACTTCGGTACACGCATCGCCAACGCCGAGTATCGTCGGATGACCGACGAACAGAAGTCTGCTTGGGATGCAGCTTACGAGCCTGAGAACCAGGATTTCATCCGTCGCATGAAGGCTGGCGAGTTGTCAGACAAGGAGGTGGTTCAATGGAAGTACCAGCGGTACATCAAGGATTACTTGCGATGCATTCAAGCGGTCGACGATGGCGTCGGAGAGCTTCTCGACTACCTTGATGATGCTGATTTAGCGAAGGATACCATCGTCATCTACAGTTCTGATCAGGGATTCTATCTTGGTGAGCATGGCTGGTACGACAAGCGTTGGATGTTCGAAGAGTCGCTGTTGATGCCGTTTCTGATTCGATGGCCAGGCGTGATCGAACCTGGCGTTGACAGTGCAGCGTTGATTCAAAACATCGACTACGGTCCGACCTTCCTGGATGTGGCGGGGGCGGTTGTGCCCGCTGAAATGCAGGGGCGAAGCATGGTCCCTCTGTTGGAAAATCAGGGTAGGCCGTCGGCCTCGTGGCGTGATGCGATCTATTACGCTTACTATGAAAATGCAGCGGTACACAACGTTCCCGTTCATGATGGCGTCCGTACCGAACGATACAAGCTGATGTTCTTTCCGCGGACGCGCGAATGGAGCTTGTTTGATCTGGAACAAGATCCTCACGAACTCACGAGCATTCATGACGATCCCAATTACGCGGATCTCTTGGCCGGTATGCAGAAACGCTATCGGGATTTGCGTGAATTCTATGACGTGAATACGGCGGTCATCCCCGCCACTCGCGGCGACGAATCGCGGTGGCGAGAGCGCGACGCCTCCATGACCAAACTCGCGAAGCAAGGCGACGTGGACTTGGCCTTCATTGGCGACTCCATCACCCAGGGTTGGGAGGGACGCGGGAAGGAAGTTTGGGAGAAGTTCTACGGCGACCGCAAGGCGATCAACCTGGGGATTGGCGGTGATCGCACTGAGCACGTCATCTGGCGGCTCACCCACGGCAACCTTGGCAAGATTCAACCGAAAGTGGCTGTGTTGATGATTGGAACCAACAACACTGGGCACTTCGATCAAGATCCGAAGCAAGTGGCTGCCGGCGTCGAGCGGATCCTCGATATCCTCGAAGAGCGTTTGCCGAAGACTAAAGTCGTCCTGCATGGAATCTTTCCTCGTGGTGCCAATTCGCTGGATCCAAAGCGACTCAATAACATCGCGATCAACCAATCGATTCGAAGGCTCGCCGATGGAGATCGTGTTCAGTTCCTCGAGGTCGGAGACGAGTTCCTTGAAGAAGACGGTTCGATTCGCAAGGAGATCATGCCGGACCGATTGCACCTGAGTGCAGAAGGGTACGAACGCTGGGCACAGGCACTTGAACCAACGCTGAAACAGCTGGGGCTGTAGCCATCTTGCACAGTGACGTTGACCTTTTGATTGAGGCGAGCCCTGAGTCAAAAATTGAACGCGACGTGAACATGGAACCGAGTGGAAATGCGTACAATGCGGGCTACCACAGTTTCCACGGAGTCCGGCATGTTTGATTGGATCGGTTTTCAGCGCGTTTTATGTTGCCAAGTGTGCCTCTTTGCGATGGCGACTGCCGCCACCGCGGATGATCATTGGCCGCAATTCCGCGGGCCTGCTGCCACGGGCGTTGTGGCTTCGGACAAAGGGCTACCTGATCGATGGTCGGAAACTGAAAACGTTCTTTGGAAGAAAGACATCGCCGGTCGGGGTTGGTCGTCTCCGATCGTTTGGGGTGACAAAGTCTTTCTGACCACCGTGGTCAACTCCGGCGATACCGAGCCCCCGAAGAAGGGGCTCTATTTTGGGGGCAACCGTCCGCAACCGCCAAAGTCAGACCATCAATGGATTGTGCGTTGCTTGGATCTCGCGACTGGAGAGGATGTCTGGCAACGCGTCGTTCATGAAGGCAAGCCCGATACTTCAATTCATGTCAAGAATAGCTTTGCATCGGAAACTCCCGTGACCGATGGCGAGCGTCTTTATGTGGTCTTCGGTGGCGTCGGGATCTTCTGTCTCGATTTCGACGGCGACGAACTTTGGAAGCGACCGCTCGAACCAGTGAAGACACGCTATGGCTGGGGATTCGCAGCCTCACCCGTGCTTGATGGAGATCGTTTGTATTTCGTCAATGACAATGACGAGCAGTCCTACTTGCTGGCGATCGACAAGAGAACGGGCGAGGAAGTTTGGCGAGTCGACCGAGATGAGAAAAGCAACTGGGCAACTCCGTACGTATGGCGTCACGCCAAAGGTGCAGAAATCGTCGTGCCGGCGACGGGAAAGGTTCGCTCGTATGACTTGAACGGAAAAGAATTGTGGTCGCTGTCGGGGATGTCCAGCATCACCATCGCGACGCCCTACGAGCACGACGGACTGTTGATTGTCAGTTCGGGTTACGTCGGCGATCCATCGCGTCCTCTGTACGCCATTCGACCCGGAGCAAGAGGTGACATCTCGTTGGAGGAGGATTCGACCAGCAACGAGTCGATCGCATGGAGTCAGCCGACCGGTGCCCCGTACAACCCCACGACGATTGCCTATGACGGCTTGGTCTACGTGCTGCACGATAGGGGCATGATGGCTGCTTACGATGCGGCAACGGGTGAGGAGGTTTATTCGAAGACACGGATTCCCAAGGGACGCGCTTTCACGTCTTCCCCCTGGGCCTATGACGGGAAGCTGTTTTGCCTCAACGAAGATGGTGAAACTTTTGTGATCCGTGCAGGTCGCGAATTTGAAATCCTGCATACCAACAAGCTTGGTGAGGAGGACATGGGAATGGCAACGCCCGCGATCGTTGGCGATCGACTTTTGATCCGCACGGGCAGTCGAATCTATTGCATCGGGCAGTAGCATCCGCAATGGATCGATGACCAGCGGGACGATCACACGCCTTCGGTTGGTGGGTTCAAAGAAAGTGGATCCAAAGAAAGTGGTCCGATCGTGGGCCGTATGGAAGAAATCTCGGGACGATGTGGTTGTTCCTCCACGTCCGTTTCGCGTTAAGGTTCCTTGTTGTCTGAGCAATTGTCTGAGCAATCGTCTGAGCAATCGTCTGAGCAATCGCGTGGACGTTCGTCTTGACCCCATTCAAGCAAGGCGACACGTCCGTCGCTACCGGCCAGGTAGGCGCACTGCTGGCGATGGTTCACCGCCGCAGTGAAGTAGCCCTCGGACGACACGTCTTTCCATTGCACGCCACCGTCGAACGAGATTGATACGCCGGTTCGCCCGCATGCGATCAGGCCTTGGCCACCGATCGTGCGAATGCATGCGAGATGATCCATGCGGGTCGCGATCGAGATCCACGTTTGTCCACCGTCCAAGGTTCTTGCAAGGTTTTGTTGGTCGTGGGTTGGATCTAAATAATCGCCACCTACGATCACGCTTTTGTTGGGATCAAGATTGGCGATCGAGAAGATTCCGCTTGATGGTTTCCCAGATTGGATGGGCGTTTGCGAGGAGGACCAGTGGAGGCCTCGATCCGTTGACGTCAGGACACGCGCGACCGATCCGCCAGTCACGAATTGAATCGATTCCTCACTGACATGGATTCCCGAGCCACTGGCTGCGAATCCGTGTTCGCCTTGGCGAGCGGCAGGGCCCATTGGTAGCCGCGTCCAGGACTCGCCGTCGTCATCGGTGAGGTAGACCGCGAAGCGTCCCTCGACCGCGTCACCGTACAACGCACCCCATCCACTGTTGGGCGCAAACGACATGCCGTCGAAGAATCCCTCGTCGTCCTTGTTCCGAAGGACGACGCGCCAGCTTGCACCGGAATCGCTCGATCGCAGAACTCGCGATGCGCTTCCCGGTCCGACACACATTAGGAGGACGTCACCATCGGGCCGCACTTCGATATCGCGGAAGTCGAGGTCATCCGAATCGGGGATGTGAATTGGTTGCCAGGATTGACCACCGTTCACGGAGCGTATGACTGTCCCGCCAGACCCGCTGATCCAGACGTTCCCATCTTTCGAAACCGCTGAACCACGGAGCGATGCCTCGATTCCCGATTCGAGGGGAACCAGTCGAAACTTGGGTGAATCGCCTTCGTTGGCTTCCGTCGAGTGCATGACCGAAACGGCCGCGATTAGCATCGAAACCTGAATCCAAGGCCAACGGCGAAAGCGAAGTGTCTGTATTGTCATTGATGTCTTTGCTTTGATGCGCGGTTACCCTAAAGGTCCGGCGGGCTGTGTTTTCACGCGTTCGGGTTTCGAAGCTGAACAAGTGTTGGCCAGATGGATCGCATGAGTATCCGAGTCGTCCAAGATTGTTGTGTCACCTGTGGCATCCGCAATCGAGTGTGGGATTTGGATTGCTGGATCAGTGTGTGGAAGCTGGTATCCTGAGGATACCGAATAAGGGAGGTGCTATGACTGCGGACGCGATCAGTTGGGGGAACCTGCCCCACGCGGACTACGCAATCTTTGCACTGGTTTCGTTCGCCGCGTTGGCGGGCATCAGCGTTGCCCTTCGATCGGGCGATCGTCGGTTGATCTACTTTTGTTGGTCGGCATTGCTGCTGATGTTGGCGGGCGGTTGGGTGCTAGTGGAGCGAGCCGGGCGCGCGGAGCGTACGCGTTTGCGAACGCAGATCGAAGGTTTGGCGCCGACGTACGCGAATGAGCTGCAAGAACTCGGGCATGCCCTGATCACGACGGAGACTCCTCCGGACGACGAGCTCTACCTGCGGATGATCGAGAAACAGGTGCGATGGCTGGAGCTGAATCGGACGGTTGCCGACATCTACACTTTCCGCCGACATCCTGACGGCAACGAACTGATTATCGATTCGGAAACCGACTACGACTACAACGGAAAGTACGAGGAGGATCGCGAACAGCGTACGGTGATTGGTGAAGTCTGGGAGGAGAAGACGCCGCTACTTGATCTTGCCTATTCCGGAGACATAGCGTTTGAAGATGCTCCCTACTCCGATCGCTGGGGAACCTGGGTCAGTGCCTACGTGCCGATGTTCGATGACGAGGGGAACGTTGAAGCGGTGCTGGGCGTGGATTATCCGGCAGCTGAGTGGGAGTCAGGCGTTGCGCGTGCTCGTATTTCGACCATTGGGTTTCTCGCCATCTTGGTCACCGTTGGTTTAGCCTCGGTCACGATCATCACCCTTTTGCAGAACACTCTCGAGGAACGCAAACGTTCCGAACACCAGCTGCGGATCGCCAAGGATGTTGCGGAGGCCGCGACGCAAGCGAAAAGCGACTTCCTAGCCAATATGAGTCACGAGATCCGTACGCCCATGAACGGCATCATTGGTATGTCAGAGCTGCTGGCCGATACCAAGATGGATGACCAGCAAGAGGAGTACCTTGGGATCGTTCGGCTTTCGGCCAAATCATTGCTTCGACTGCTCAATGATATCCTCGACTTTTCGAAGATCGAAGCTGGGAAATTGGAACTGGAAACCGTCGATTTTCATCTTCGCGATTGCATCACAAAGTCGACGCAATCGCTGGCCGGCCGAGCAGCTGAGAAAGAGCTGGAGTTGGCTTGCCGTATCGATCCTGCGATTCCTGATCACGTGATTGGTGACCCGGGTCGGTTGAGGCAATTGATGGTCAATCTTGTCGGTAACGCAATCAAGTTCACGGAGCAGGGAGAAGTGATCGTCAATGTGACATCGGCGTCACCTGGGTTAGAGGTGCCGGATGTCGCGGGGAACACTGAAAAACAGAAACTCGACGAGGGCGTCCAGCTTGCGGAGCATCCGCCAGAGACTTCTGTGATTGGTGCATCGGGGACTCGCGACACGACGCAAGCAACGACGGATCACTCGTCTCAGGAAACGGAAGCAGGCGAGGGAGTTTCCTCAACGGATGAACTTGTGTTGCACGTTTCCGTGCGCGACACAGGTGTTGGAATCCCACCGGACATTCAGGCGACCATCTTCGATGTGTTTAGTCAGGCGGACGCCTCGACCACACGCAAGTTCGGTGGCACCGGTTTGGGGTTGGCAATTTGTTGCCAGCTGGTCGAGATGATGGAGGGGCAAATCTGGGTTGAGAGTGAAATGACCAAGGGTGCGACCTTCCACTTCACGGCGAAGCTTGGTTTGCCGAATGAAGCTTCATCGCCGTTACCGAAAGAAACCGCGCCGCTGACTGGAATTCGTGTGCTTGTGTTGGATGACAACGCGACCAATCTGCGAATCTTCAAAGAGGTTCTGGCGAACTGGGGGATGATCCCCGTGCTTCAAGAGAGCGGTTATGCGGCGCTTGCCGAGTTGAAGCGGGCCAGCGAGTCAGGCCAGCCCTATTCGCTTGCGATCATTGACTGCATGATGCCCGAAATGGATGGCTTCGAATTTGCCGGTCACGTGCGAGCGGATCATGACTTGAACGACTGTCGTTTGATCATGGCCTCCTCGAGTGCATTGCCAGAGCATGCTCGTCGTTGTCCCGAAGAGGGCATCATACGCTACATGTTGAAGCCCGTTGTGCAGTCGGAGTTGTTGGACGCGCTTCTGGAGGTGGTCGCGAGTGAATCTTCGGAGTCCGAGCAAGAATTTCATGACACGGCGACGGCTTCGGTAGGAGTTCCCGAGGACGGAGGGCGTCAGCTCGCGATCTTGCTGGTCGAGGACGGTGTTGTGAATCAAAAGGTCGCCTCGGGTTTGCTGAAACGCCATCGACTCGTCATCGCAAATGACGGGCTCGAAGCCATCGAGCAGTTCAAGCGGCAACCGTTTGACATTGTTTTGATGGATGTTCAGATGCCGGGAATGGACGGAATCGAGGCGACCGCAGCGATTCGAGCATTGGAGGGCGAAAACGAATCCAGAACGCCAATCATCGCCATGACTGCGTCCGCGATGTTGGGTGACCGTGAGCGTTGTTTGGATGCGGGGATGGACGGTTAC
>JBPCVD010000065.1:0-12155 GCA_051010815.1 Rubripirellula sp. | reverse complement strand
GTATCAAATGCGGCAACCTTGTCGCGGTCGTTAAAACTAAGGAACATCCGATCGCCGATGACGATCGGCTCGAACAAGCGATCGTAGGTCATCAAATCATGGTTCAGCGGATCATCCCACGCCTGTTTCCGCGGTGGGAAGGTCTTCTGCCACAGCAAATCGAATCTGTCTGGCAATTCATTTTGCGATGCGGCTGTACGCTGAGCGTCAAACCTCCACATCGGCCAGTCTTGTGCTGTTGACGGCGTTATCTCCAGCAGCAACAACGAAAGAACGAGAATCGCGAGTACGGTGCGAGTCCAAACGCGGTTCATGTATGGTTGATCCTTGTGATTCGACAAGCCAATGCTGTCCCGCAAAGCCCACAGAGACTTCCATCTGGGGTACCGTGCAGTTCGGACTTCCGAACATTCTTCGCCCAGTATGCGCACATTCTAATCGGGTCTGCCATGGATCGATTGAAAGACCGACGTTCCTTTCTCGCTGTCACGACCGGTTTTCTGGCGGCCAGCGTGACACGGCCAAACCGTGTAATCTCTGCCGAAAAGCCGGGGAGCACGAATCCTGGGCAACATTTGTACAAGTCGCTGAAGTGGAACATGGTGAAATTGCCGGGTAGCGTCCTGGATCAATTCGCCACACTGAAACGACTGGGCTACGACGGGGTCGAGCTCGATTCACCTGGCGGAATCCCGATCCACGATGCTGTGAACGCCAGCCAGAAGGTGGGGCTTCCGATCGAGGGCATTGTCAACTCGACGCATTGGAGGACGAGACACTCCGACCCCAATCCTGTCGTTCGCGCTCAGGCCATTGCTGACATGCGAGAAGCGCTGCAGTATGCCAAGGCCGTTGGTGCCACGTCCGTCCTCCTCGTCCCTGGCAAAGTCACTGACGCCGAGACAGAGAATCACCAGCAGGTCTGGGACCGGTCGATTGCTGCGATCCGGCAGTTGACCGATCAAGCTGAGGACTTGAACGTGCAGATTCTGATTGAGAATGTGGGCAATGGTTTCTGTGAGACGCCCGAATTGTTTGCTGACTACATCGACGCAATCAATCATCCAATGGTCGGGATCCACTTCGACATTGGAAATCACATTCGCGTTAGCGCCCCGTCCAAGTGGATCCGTGTGCTCGGAAAACGCATTCGAAAGCTGGATGTAAAAGATCGTACGCGAGATAACGAGCGAACGCTGATCGGCGAGGGGGATGCCGATTGGGCTGGTGTGCGTGAGGCGTTATCCGAAGTGGGGTACGTCGGCTGGGCTGCTGCCGAAGTCCCGGGCGGCGATGACGATCGACTGGGCGACGTACTCGCTCGAATGAACCGCGTCCTAGGCGTATCCGACGGTCAGCCTGAGTTCTTGAACAGCAACTGATATCGAAACCGCCGCGTCGAAAAGCGTCGAACCCTTCGACGCCGCAAGCAACGATGGCGAGTACAGAGCGAGTGACAGCTTCACCGCTATGCACGTTCCTTGCCGGTCCAGTCCGGTGACAAGTTAGAACAGAGAGGACTCGCTGAGCAATTCATTTAGCGCCGTGTCGACCTTTTTCTCACGCTCATCAAGATCGGCAACGTTGATCTGCTCGCCCAGTGGACCCGTGGATCTCTTCAGTCCGTTGATCACCTTCAGCGCGTCACCTGCCGTGACAAATCCGTCCGCATTCGTGTCCACGAATCCGTGGAACGGACGCGTCGGGTCCGCTTCCGAACCTGCTCCAAAACGCTCCATGTAGTTGATGATTCGAAGCGCATCGATTGGCGAGACCACACCGTTAGCATCGACGTCCAGATTGTCTTGCTTGTTCGTCAATGGCGTATCACCCATTTCGACGACAACCGTGAAGGTCACGTCTGTAAACAGATCCAAGGGGCCCGGTTCGTAGGCTCGCAAAGTTAATGGATACGTTCCCACGTCCTCTGGTGTCGGAATCCCACTGAGCGAGCGTGTGGTTTCATCGAACTCCATCCACTCGGGAAGCGTTTCATTGGCATCAAAGATCGCCAGTGAGAACGGACGTCCTTCCGGGTCGACGATCGAATCGGACGGAATCACGAACTCCAGCGGATCGCCGCTCGTCAACGAAATTTCGGATGGCGGCTGCCCCAAGAAGATGGGTGGTTCGTTCACATTATTCAGGATCACATCGATCGTCTGAACACTGCTGAGCCCGCCCTGGTCCGTCACTTCTACATCGATGGTCAACGGTGGCTCAGGAATGTCTTCCTGACCCTCGGTCAGAACAGTGAAAGTGAAGTTAGGTCCAAAGTAACCGTTGGGCGCGTTGCTGAAGTTCGGGAACAGAAGACTTAACGCCGCTCCCGAGGAAACGCGTTCTGTTCCAAATCCGTTCGCAAAGTGCGAGGACGAACTGACGGGTCCGGAATTCGGATAGAACGGATCGTTCCCGGTCGTCATCCCGATCACGTATCTCACGTTAGCAGATAACATTACCGGTTCGTTCAATTCCTTGAATCGGAACTCGCCAACGTTACTCACCTTTGGACCGGCATTGGTGGTATCGGTCGTCATGATTTCGGTCGAAGCCACCAACGGCTTTGTTTGCACATCATCCACCCAGATACCGATCTCGTGGTCAGAGACAAAGCCAGCGCCATTGGCGTAGGCATCAAATAGACCTAGCGACTCGATCTGGATATCGACGATCGGTTCAAAAACCCAACCGTAGCTTCGGCCAGACGTGTCTGTCGTCGGCAAATTCGGCGTGAAGTTGCTCAAGGCGACGATCGGCTGAGCGCGACCATCGGCGTCAAACTTGGCCCCGTCAGCAACCGACAGGACTCGTGTGTCGGGATTCAGATCAAACTGTTCCGATGCGTTTCCACCGACGATCGCGACCGTGACCTGGTCACCATTGTCAGGTTCAAGCACCTGGACTTCGACCATCCCAACCACCGTGCCTGGGGCGGCCAATTCGGAAACGACAACCTCATCGGTCAATACGATTGGGGCATCATTGCCATCCAATAGGTTTACCGTCAGCGCGACTTCCGTGGGAGGATCAAGATTAGTTGGATCGACAATCTCGAACACCAAATGGTGCACGGGCATGGTTTCGAAATCCAGATCCGCTCCCGCAGCAACCGTGACTGATTTGGTGGCCGGGTCAAATGCGTAGTGGGCAGCATCGCCTTCGTCCAGCAATTCCACCGTGTAATCCGCGCCGCGGTTTTCTGGATCGACAATCACCAGTGTGGTCACCGGTGTCCCCGCCGGGGAATTCTCAAGCACTTCAGCACTTGAATCCGACAATTCCGGTGGCTCGTTGACATCAACAAGTGTGATGGCCAACAACTTGGTCACGGCAAGCGGCGGTGCGCCACTGTCGACTGCGGTCACTTCGAGTGTGAAGGCATTGTCGCCCTCGAAATCAAGCGTCGCGCCGTCACGCACGTATACTTCGCCGGTGCGAGTGACCTCGAACAGGGGTGCGCCGGTACCGCCACGCAACTCAAATAAATGCGTCTGTCCCACGTCAGGGTCATCGACGTCGATCACGCCAACCATACCCATCGAGTTTTCATCCACAAAGAATTCGTCCGTAGTGATCTCGGGTAAATCATTCTGGTCAATCACACGAATGCGCTGCGAGATGTCTGTCGACAGTGGTGGGTTGGAGCTGTCACTGACGCGAATGTCCAAAACGAGCTCGCTGAGATCCTCAAAATTGATCGCCGTTTCGTCGACCAAGGTGATCAGTCCATTATTGGGATTGATCGCAAAAATCCCCTGGCCTGATCCGCCCGTAATCTGAAACAGCAGTTGTTGTACTTGCGAGAAGTCAGGATCGACTGCTGCGATCTGACCAATCGAAGTTCCATTCTCGGTATCTTCGGCCACAAAGAACAACGCCTCTTCGACCTCGGGCGCCTCGTTCAGATCGTTCAAGTGAATCGTCACTTGAGTCAACTCAGTATCGATCGAGTCGCTCACGCCAACATTCAACAGAATTTGAGAGGCCTCCTCAAAGTTCAAGTCGGCATCTGGGCCCACGGTGATCTCACCGGTGAACTGATCAATCAGCAAACCGCTGTCTTGGCCGATAATTTCATATTGCAATTGCTGACGATCCAAATCGTTCGCCATCACGAATCCCACCGTCGAACCAACCGAAGCGTTCTCGTCGGTGGTGAACTCCATGGTGGGATCGACCACAGGGGAAACGTTCGGTCGCAGAACTTCGTTGTAGATGAAATTCTCATACTCGCTGACAAGGATCCGTCGCGGGACACCCCCAATCAAACCATCGGAATTTGCATCGTTCAGCACAGAAATATCGTAGATCCCTGGGAACAGATTCTTGATTTCGAATTGCCCATTGGCGTCTGTCACCGCAGAGGCTTCGGGTTGCATGTAGGTCAAACGATCAAATCGTGCACCGAAACTGCTGCCGAGTGAATCGTCGCCGTAGGCAACGACGTACGAGATGTCAGCGTTGGAAGAGGACACCGTAATCGTTTCCCGCCTTTGCCCCGCGAGCAAACCGCTCAGTTGTTCATCAATCAGATTGCCGTCGACGTCGTACGCTTCAATTCTTGCAAACGTCGGCAATAACCCAAACTCGAAACCGATCGCTTCAATCGAGGCTTCGCTCACCGGGTTGTAAAAGTCGAACCGCAATCGCCGAAAGCCATCGAAGGTGTCGAAGATGCCCTGTGACGTGAACAGATAGTTGTTCGTCGGTCGAAAGAAGTCGGATTCGATTCCGGTCTCCACGTCACCGTAGAAAGGTTCGTTCTGTTCGTCCGCCGCCGTGATGGTTACACCCGGGAAGGCATTGGAAAGCGGATAACGGATCTCGTTGCCGAACACATCAAATCGATTCAGCGGATCGACGACGAAATCGGGGTCTGCTATGTAACGAATCGTGTCCTGAACCCCGTTCGCATTGAGATCAGCCAAAACCGTCAATCCGGCGGCCGGTTGATTTGGCAAGGGATTCCCCATTGGGTCCGTGGCGCCCAAACCGGGTGCCAACTCGATCACACCACGTACGCCACCGACGAAGTTGCTGTCACCAAGATGGTCCAGATCACGATCGGAGAATGCCAGCGGCGTTGGATGCCCGAAGAATCCCGATTCCAATTCAAACAACGTGGTGCGACCGTTCGCATCTTGCTCCGCGTCGGTTGGTGTTCCAAAGACCCAGTCATCGGCATCACTTCCCACCGAATCGCCAATTCGTCCGGCATAGCCGAATCCATCGGTGATCACGATCGGCGTTCCAGGTTCCACAAAACGGGTTTGTGGATCCTGGCCAAGATCTTCTTCGGCCAACAAGATCTGGCCGTAGGCTTGGCTTCCCGAGAAGACATCGGGATGAAGCGAGATCGAATCGAGAATGTTCCAATTCGACTTCACCCCACCAGGGTCAGCGAAGCCATCATCATCCACGTCGATATCGTCGCCGAGTTGCGGCGCGACCGCACTTTCAATCAAGAAGTAGCTGTTCGCACCGACGATGAAGTCGATGTGGTTCGACAACGGATGACTATCGGTGTAGATGCCACCGGGCAGTCCACCGAAACCAGGCGCGTTCGATTCCAGCAGCGCGCTGTCAGGGTCAACTTGATAGTTGTTGCCCTGCTGAAGGAGCACCAAGAACCCATTGGCACCCAGTGGCTGGTCACTGAGATCGAATATCCCGTGAATCTCTCCCTGTGCCCCATTGTCTTGCTCTTCAACGATGACGAAGTACGTGTCCGGGTTTAGCTGGCCGCCGGGCGCTCCCCGAAACTCCAGGTACTGGTCCTCGTCCGTCGTGCCAGCAGCCAGCAGAAAATCAAGCATGATCTCGTTGATCACCGTCGGGTGATCGGCTGGTCGGGGGGCACTCGTTGCCGGAACGGCCAATCCAAAATTCACTTCCTGAATCAACTCGGACCCGATCAACGAGTATCTGTAGGCGACATCGCCGCGCTTTCCGTGAAACAATCCCTCGACTGGGAGTCGTTGCGACGCCAATAAGCCGTCAACGACTTCTCCCGTATCAGGATTCGCGACAAGCGTCTTTGTCTTCGCCACGTCATCCTGATCAAACATGATGAACTCAACGCCGTTGAAGGCGAGTGACGAGCTGGTCAGAGGTCGATTCGCTACGGACAAGCTGCGCGCCGTTCCATCCGTTTGAAACTCGAAGAATTGATTGTCCAAATCGTCGAAGCCGATGATCCGCTGATTCACCGTATCGAAAGCAAGATCGCTGACAGCATTCAAGCCGCTAAGACCTGGCCCGATCGCTGGGCCCAACAAACCGGTTGATTGATCGACCGCGTGCAACCGATAGGTGTCGGCAGTTCCCACCTCTCTGGCAAGTGTATAGACCGTGTCCGTGGCGGGATCATGAGCCAAGCCCGCCACCAAGCTCTGGGATGAAATCCCCAGCAACGTTTCCTGCCCCGTTCCGATATCCAAACTGTAAATTGAGTCGGTCAGAAAACTAACGCCCAAGAGTTCACCACTGTTCGTTCGAACAACATCATGGATCTTGATCCCTGACTGAGTTCCGATCGGGCGAACGTTCCCGTCAAGCGACATCTCGAACAGTTGCGTGGGATTCGCATCGTTGCCGTCACCGAAGACGGGATAGCCGGCGCCGAAGTAAGCAGTCGGACTCGTTTGCGCTTGACCGAGTGGTGTTTCAACGCGGACTACATAGTCTCCACCCGGTAGACCGGAAATCGAGTACTGGCCCTGCGAATCAGTTTCCGAGAACAGCTCACCCGGATCATGGGCGCCGTTGTCATTGGCATCGACGTATACTCGGATTGCAACCGCACCGACTTCCGTCGGTCCGCGTTGACCATCGCCGTCGGCATCGACATAGACCTCGCCACCAAGCGAAGCGAGCAAGCATCGCGGCTCAAGCGTCTCCATTATTCGGCGGCGACGACCGCGCTGTCGTAAGAGACTCTGGCGCGACGATCGTTTTGATTTTGCAGTCATGTTGAGTGAGACAAATATGGAGATGGAATGGCGGGGGATTCGATGGGCACCGTGAGATGAAAATGATGTGCGATGCTCAGAAAAATCCGCTTAGACGGTCCAACCGGAAATCCATTTCTGAAAATCCTGGGAAATTGCCCGAATCTGGGTAACTCCATAGGATAGATATGCCCCCTCGCTGGAACAACACAAAAGGAGTGCCGATCGTCAATCAGATGACGGCGGTCGATGTAATGGATTTCGCTGCGGATTTCACGGCAATCGACTTCGAAACGGCCAATCGGAGGCCCGAAAGCGCCTGTCAACTTGGCGCTGTGGTTGTCCGCAAAGGGAAAATAATTGACGAGGCGGCCTGGATGATCCGCCCCGAGCCCCTCTATTTCAGCCGCGGGAATATTCGGATTCACGGCATCACTCCGGACCGCGTCCGCGACGAGCCGACCCTCGGAGAGTTGTGGCCCGAGATTGCAGAAAGACTCGGGGACGACTGCCTCGTCGCACACAACGCCAGCTTCGACATTGGTGTTCTACTGGCATCGCTTCGAGCGCATCGTCAAACCATTCCCGAGATCCAGTTCACGTGCACACGAGCAGTCGCGCGACGCACCTGGCCACACCATCGTCGTTATGGATTGAAGCCACTTTCGAATTGGTTGGGCATTCGCTTCCGCCATCACGATGCGCTGGAAGATTCGATCGCCTGCGCAAAAATTCTGCTCGCAGCGGGAATCGATCGAGAAGCCGAATCCTTGCCCGATCTGGAAAAGCGATTGAGACTGAGTCGCGGCAAAGCGGGGCCCTGGGGCCACCGCGGTCCGGCTGGTCGATCGTCGCGCGCTCGCTCGACGACAAAAAATGTGACTCGGGAACGTAGCTCGACGCAAACCACACTGCCGTTCTTGTTTCCAGATCAAGTCGCTTCGAGCAAAGCAGAGTACCAAACGACCGAGACGCATCCGCCGACGATTGACTTGCAGAGATTGTTCATACGTGCCGATTTCATTCGCCCATTGAATGGAAAGCAAATCGTGTTTGCTGGCAGACTGACTCGTCTCACTCGCCATGATGCCGAGTCGCTCGCGACCCGACTCGGTGGGACTTGCCAGACCGAAGTCGACGATTCAACGGACTACTTGATCGTTGGGTCGACTTGCAAAGAAACCACAGCGACCGATCTCAGGAGAGAACAGAGCCGCGCTGAAGAGCTAAATGATTCCGGCAAAGCGATTCGAATCGTCGACGAAAACGAATTCTTGGGCCTGGTGATCACACCGACGGCGGACTCATGACCATGAATGTTTCACGGCCGTTGATGAAACGCGTCCTGCCGTTGACAAGATTGGGCTTCGCGGGACACGTGATAGTTTGCAAGACTGGCGCCAAAGAAGATGGCCAACGGGCTCTCCCTAGGAGCTCCAACTCGCGCGTCGTTGGTAGTCTTCGCTCCGTGATCGAGCGTTCGCCCCTTATTCATCGGATCGTCGCATGGTTCGTCGACTGTGGATCGGCTGCCTGTTTGCAGCCTTCGTTTACTTTGGGTCAGACAATCCAGCTCTCTTCGCCGATGAGGAGTCGGTTGAAATCTCTCGCTCGGAGGCTGCTCCGGTGAAAGAACCTGAATCCTCGAAGAAGCGGGCAAAGCTCATCAACGTCGCGTTCAAAACGCGCGGAGGAACTCAGCTCTGGACGGATTACCTGCATCGCTATGGATTTCGCATCCAACGCAATGCCGTCACAGGTCACTGGCGATTGCTGGACGACGGCGACGTGCGACGTGCTTGGGGCACCCGCCAACAATGTGAAACTGTGCTGGGAGAGTTGCGATCCGGCGACGATGCGTCCGGCGACAAAGTCGACAGGTACGTCGTCCTGCTGCACGGGCTGATGCGTTCCCATCACTCGATGAAGCCAGTCGAAACCGCGTTGGATTCCGGGGACTGCGGCAAAGTCATCCGCTTTTCCTACGCTAGCACGCGCTCGTCAATCGGTGACCATGCGGCAGCCTTGCAGGAAGTCCTCACGGGTCTCCCCCCCGATGCTCAAATCGCATTTGTAGGACACAGCATGGGGAACATTGTCGTCCGCCACCTGATCGGCGACCTGCAGCAAGAGGGCGACCCCTCCGGAATCCTTGATCGCTGCCAGTGCATGGTCATGTTGGGTCCACCGAACCAGGGAGCGGCGATCGCCCGCCGCCTGGCGCCCACAGGCCTGTTTGGAATCGTAACCGGCAAGGGAGGACTGGAGCTGGGGCCCCGCTGGGACCAACTGGTCACCAACCTTGCGGTGCCACCATTCCCGTTTGCGATCATCGCGGGCGATCTGTCGCAAACGCCGGTCAAGAATCCCTTGGTCGGTCCTTCAAGCGATTTCGTGGTTGCCATCGATGAGACGCATCTGGATGGCCACGCTTCATTCGCAACCGTACCGGTGCTGCACAGTTTGTTGATGAACGATGTGGCCACCCAGCAAATGGTCGTCGATTTTTTGCGTTCGCACCGATGACGCGGAATTCCCGTCACAGGGCTGCATTAAGCGCGGATGCGGGCTGTTGCCGCGATTGATCCCCTAGAAACGCAAAACGCAGGCATCAATTGACGCCTGCGTTCGCAGTAGAATGACCCGATGGGAAATGATAGGGGGTACTGATAAGATTCGGAGGCCTGCCGAGTGCGGGGAACGATCGTTCCTTCTTGGCACTGGCAATAAATGAGGCAGTTCCGAACGGCTGAAAGTATCCGGTCATCGCCGATTCATGTAAAGGGTGATTCTGAATGGGACCTTCGGGAGAATTTCACGTCCCCGAATTGTTGCGGATCGGACCGCGCATTGCGTTGCTGCCGGTAATCCATGGCAGCGGGCAATTCGCCCTCACGGTTCGGCGATGGATGCTCGAACACGAATTCGATTGCGTCGCTGTCCCGCTTCCGGCATCGTTTCGCGACGCGGTTGAGGAAGCGGTGCTGGAGCTGCCTCGCCCCGCGATCGTGATTCAGCCTTCGTCGCCCCAATACGTCGAGGGGGAGGAGTGGCAGGAAACCCAATGGGGGGAAGAGACGGAGGACGCGGAAGAATCAGATCCGCCCACGGTCAGCTACGTCCCGGTGGATCCTTGCCAGGGCGTGATCATGTCGATTCGCGCCGCCATGGGTGAACGAATCCCGCGCGAGTACATCGACCTCGAGACCGACCCTTTCTGCCCGTACGCGACCGTCATGCCGGACCCTTTCGCGGTACGACGTGTGTCCCCGGAGAAATTTGCAGCAGCTGTTTTGCCGACCATCATTCGGCCGCCCGACCAGCAAACGCGTCAGCGAATGGTCCACATGGCGTGGCGATTACGCCAGCTCGAAAAGAAGTATCAGCGAATCCTACTGGTGACCAGCGTATTGCACTGGCCTTGGATTCGCGAAGCCTACACGCAGCTCGGCGAGGAGGAATCCTCCTCGTCACAAAGTGAATCGGCGGCGTTGTTGGAACTGCCCGAACACGATGTCGTCCAGGAACCAGAACGATATGCCGTAAAGAGCCGAACGTTGATGTTTCTGTTTGGCGAACTCCCCTACATCACCGGTCTCTATGAACGTGCGCGTTCGGAATTGGAGGACGACGATGATTTGCAAATTGACGGCGTCAAGGAATTATTGATCGCTGCCCGCGACGCCTATCGAGCTGAACTCGGGAATCGCGCTCGACGTGTCACTCCACTGCACCTATCCAAGTGCTTGCAGTACATCCGCAACCTGTCGCTTATCCATCGGCGCATGACGCCGGATCTGATCACGATCGTGACAGCTTCGCAGCAAATCCTGGGGGATCAGTTCGCGCTGCACGTCGCCGAGTTGGCAAACAACTACCGATATTCAGTCGGTGACGCCGTGCAAGATGATTTGCAGGAGGTGACCCTGGGGATTGATCAGGCGCGTCTGCCCGATGGTGAAATTGTTTCATTAGTCAATCGATTGCCCGGTCCGCCACTTACATGGTGCACGATTCAACTTCAACGGCGCCCCAGCGAGTACGAGTCAGAGCAGTGGAAGTACCGTTGGAATCCGTACAGCCAATGTAGTTATCCTCCCGAGGATGATCGCATCGAGAACTTTCGAACGCGTGTTTTCGACCGCGCTAAAGCGGTCATGGGCAACGACCTGGCGCGAACCGAAAAATTCACCACCAGCGTCAAGGACGGAATTGATATCCGTGACACGCTGCGGCATTGGTACGAAAAGCAAATTTACGTCAAGGTCGTGCCGCCGAGTCGCGGAACGCTCGACGCTTGCGTGATGCTGTTCGATTCGCCAGCCGATCCACGCGACTACCCGTGGCGAACGACGTGGTTCGCGGAACACAAAAACGAATCAACGCTTGCTTTATTCGCGACCAGTTTTCAAGAAGAAATGGTTGGGCCGGGAATTGGGCTTAGTGTGTATGGCGGCGCAATGTTCCTGTTCCCACCGGTCGCGATTCCTGATGTTTGGTCCGACGCGCGACTGGACTACGCGGAAACGCTGGAAGAACGGCTGATCGCCGCCGCGTGCCTCCACTCCAAGGGAAGGGAAATAGCGTTACTTTCTTCATTGCCGCCCGGAAGCGGTTTTCGACGACTGGCGCGACGACACAAGAAACATCTGGTCCATGTCCCCCTCAGTTCGTTCAGCGACGAACAGGTCCAGCAGCTTCGAATGGTCCATGTGCTCAACGGTAGCGAAGTCCGAAGTTACGCCGAAGAATTCATTCGCAAGGTTTGAGCTCGTCTCGATTTGGCTGCGACGCTCAACTTTCGATGAAACGCGACGACGTACGTACAACGGATCGAACATCCAACGGCAGCGAGCGATGTCTCAGGCAGCCGCGCTCAATTCAACGCCCTGACGCTCGCCGCTGCGCTGCGCGTTGAGCCTCCAGCACTGCGTCTTCCAATCGTCGGGCGTTGTTGCCACGCACCGGAAGATCTTCTGTCGGGACGATCGGCTGAACCGTTCCAGCGTTTCCTTGGCTTGCCGCCGCACTGTAAACGCCAATCACGCCCGATTGCAAAGCTGGGCCCGCAGGCAACAAGAAACGGCCGATACCCCGGCCCTGAAAGTTGATGTCCTCAATCACATTGGGGCTCTTGCCCGTACGGTCGATCGCGACCGATTGCATCGCCCATTCGTGAACCACAATCTCATACCGTGTCGC
>JBPCVD010000064.1:0-4909 GCA_051010815.1 Rubripirellula sp. | reverse complement strand
GTCGAGGCTTGCCCAGGCTCGTTGCACCGGCGATCATCGGGAGTGACGGCCCGCAGAAATCCTCGCTGAATTTCCTGGCGTCAGTTTTAACTTTGAAATTTCCGTCCAACTTCATCCCAAGGCGAACAAGATGGCACTCCCTCCCTGGACGATCGAGCTGTTGCGTCGCGGGCTTAACGACGTGGCGCGAAAGGCGAGTGAACCCGAGACACTCGAAAAGATCAAAACTCAGGCGACAGAGATTCTTCAAGACTTGCCTCAGACCGCAGCCAAGGGAATCGACGCCGTGATGCGAAGTGCTGAAGCGGGCAAGAAGTCGGTTGAGCGTTGGTCGCGAAAGCACACTGCCCTCGCGGTTCCAATCCTGAACGGCAGCGGCGTCTTGATGAATGAGTTCGGCAGCGGTGTTCCGATCTCACCTCAAGTCAGCGAGATCGGGCGCGAATTGATGCTGGGCGACACGCTTTCGGGGTCGTTGATGGCAGAACGATTGGACAAGCGGTTGCGGCGATTGATGCCTGCGGGAGACCACGCGATCGCAGTCACGTCGAATTTTTCGTCGGCCATGACCGCCTTGGCGCTGCTCGTCGAAGAGCGTCAGTTGGTCGTTCACCGTTCCCACGCCGTTCGCCTTCCGAACGGACATGCGTTGCCAGATTCATTCGGCATGTTGTTGCCGGTCATTCAAGAGGTCGGTGGACGAGACGGGGTTGCTGCCTCGGATTTTGCAGGGCTCGATGCTTTCTGTGCGATCATGGCTGATGGGGGAGAAGAACCTTTGGAGCTTCTTGACCTGAGCGGACAAGACGCGTTCCAGGCGGTCGTGTTGCCGATCGCGACGTTGGCCTCTTCAACTCAGGAGCAGATACCCTCTGCGGAGGCGATGCTGACGGCCGGCGCGGACTTTGTCATCATGCCGGGCAACGGCGTTCTCGGTGGTCCCGAGTGCGGCATCCTGATTGGTCGCGAACGTGAGATCGAACGCATCAAGTCATCGAGCGTGTGGCCGACGCTTGCCGCCAACGACGCCGTGCGTGGAATGCTGGCGGTCACCCTTGAGGTTGCGGCCGCCAATGCCGATCACATTCCTGTGGGGGCATTGCTAAGTACCAGCGAGGAAAACCTTCGAGGCCGCGCCGAGCGGTTGGCAACGCGACTGAGCGGCAGCGAGCAAATCCGCAGCGTGCAGGTGACAGCTGAGGATGCACGGTTGAATCCGAAGGGACGCTGGCGTTTGCCGTCGCGTCAACTTCAGCTCAAGCATGCGACCCTGTCTTCCGAGGATTGGCAAGCCCAATTGCTTGAAGAGATGCCGGCCATCGCGGCAACGGTATTGGATGAAATGTTGCGTGTCGATTTGCGCTGGATTTCGGCAGCCGACGACAGCAAGTTGGCCGAAGTGCTGGGCGGTGAAGTTGCCGTTTGATCGAAGACGGTGGAAGCGATGTCGACAATTAGGCGGAGACGCCAGACGTTTCGCCCCGAGCTCTAGCATGAACTCCGGCTGACGGGGGACGGCAGTGAGGTGGATCGGAGCATGTCACCTCCCATGAGATACGGCATCTTGAGGCCATGAGTTGAACGAAGCTTATATCCAGCAAATGCTCGCCGAGTGGCGCTCGCGAGCTTCCGAATTGTCCGATTGGATCATGCGTGATCTCGTCAATCGGACGGATGTCTGGGGGCGCTACTTGCCCAAACGAAACCGCGAGTCTGCAAAACAAAAGCCAGGTGGGTTCAAGGGGAATGCGATTACCGCGCCCTTTCGAGATGAACGCGGCAAAGTGTTTCTCGGGAAGAGTTCCCTTGAGAAACATTTCAAGGCGACCGACGGGGGCGTGTTGGGGATACACAGCTCCGCGCGCGATGGGACCTCGCGATGGTTCGCGATCGACATCGATTTGCATGACGAAGAAGACCTGTCCGTGACCAAGGAAGGAAACTTCGTCGCAGCACGCGAGTGGTACTCGCAGTTGCAGTCGAAGGGGTTCGACCCGCTACTGCTCGATTCGAACGGTCGAGGTGGCTTTCATCTTTGGGTTGTGTTGGCGGAACCGATGGATTCTCGCAGCGTGCGCGCGTTGGTGAACAGCGTGGTTCAAGACTATCAGTTACGTGGACTCGATGACGTTCCTGATCTGTTTCCTGGCACCCTCGGCTCCAACCATCTCGGCAGTTGGCTGCGATTGCCAGGTAGGCATCACAGCTATCCTCACTACACACGTGTGTACAACGATCAGGCTTGGGACGATCGTCCGTGGCTGGAAGGTCACGATGCGATCGATCGCCTGTTGGCCTCTCGGCCCGCCCCCGTGAGCCTATTGGAATCGCTAGGTGTCGAGCGAAAGCGAAAGACTGTTTGCCTTGATTTTGATGGTGTGATTCATTCCTACCGTTCAGGTTGGAAAGGCGAGGATACGATTCCGGATCCCCCGATTCACGGCGTGCGCGAGGCGATCCAGCACTTGCGAAAGCGGTATCGAGTGGTCATCCACTCGTCACGTTCCGCGACCGAATCAGGATGCGAAGCGATTCGACGGTGGTTGCAAAAGCATGAAATCGACGTCGACGATGTCTGCATGCATAAGCCGCCTGCATTCGTCTACGTTGATGACCGCGCGATTGCTTTTGATGGAAACTGGGATCAGACGATCTCTGACATCAATGACTTTCGCCGCTGATGGTTGGCCAGCATCCACGACGGTCTTGCCTCGGGATGCTTTTCATCGGGTCCGTCTTCCGTGTCCGCCTTCCGTATCCCCGCGGCTCAGGCTGGCATTCTCCACGTTCGAAATCAGGATGTGAGAGCCACTTCTTAGAACTGCTCCATCCAAACCAGGTCACTCCACCAAGGTGTATCGTTCGACTGCGGTTCCCCCGAAGTGGTTCGTCCATTTCGAACGATTTCGGTGATCTGGTTCGTCAACCGTTTGGCGATGTCCGGGTGATCCTTGATCACATTGGCTTTTTCACTGGGGTCAGAATCGAGATCATACAGTTCGCGCTTTTGCTTGCCTGATTCCATCACGAGTTTCCACTTTCCCTCGCGGACAGCAAAACCTCCCCGGGAACTGTGGTGAATCATGGGTGGACGATTCAGCGTGACACTCGGATCAAGCAAAGCTGAATGAAAACTGACGCTATCCTCTGCGGCATTCGCAGGCAGTGATTGCCCAGTGATCGATGCGATTGTTGCAAGAACGTCTGTTTGGCAAATCGGATGCTCGTAGACGGCGCCACCTTTGACCTGCGATGGCCAGCGAACAAACATGGGTACTCGATGTCCACCTTCATAGATCGACCGTTTCCCTTCACGGAAGCGTCCATTGCTTTGATGGGAAAATCGCTCGGCTCGTTTTCGCCAAGTGGTTTCCGGGCCGTTGTCGCTGGTGAAGATGACAATCGTATCTTCTGACAGCTGTTCTTGATCAAGCATGTCGAGGATTCGGCCGACATGCCAATCAGTTTCCATCATGAAATCGCCGTACGATCCCGCATCACTCTTGCCGCGAAATGCGTCGATTGGAATGACGGGTTTGTGGGGAGAGGTATAGGGCAAGTACACGAAGAATGGTTTTCCGTTTCGTGCATCCTCAGCCTGCGATGTGATCCACTCGATCGCCTTGTCCGTGAATCGAGTCAAGCATTCTGAATCAACGAAGTCTGGAGCGATTTCCAATTGTCCACGCACGACCCCGAGATCGTTGGTACTGCCTGGCGACTTGAGCTTGGTTTCGTACGGAGGCATGATGCGATAGTCATCAATCGCGATCTTGTTCGGCTTTTTTTGCGTGTATTGCGTCGGCGGCACGTTCGCATAACGTCCGTCAAACCATGCCAACACGCCGTAGTTCATAGAGGCAGGGATGCCCCAGAAGTAATCAAAGCCTTTGTCGAGCGGCATGTCTTGGACCGGCTTGGACCAGTCGCGACTGTCGCGTTCCCCTGGGAAATCCATGCCAAGATGCCACTTCCCAATCATCGCGGTGCTGTAACCGTTGTCGCGAAGAAGACTCGCGAGCGTCATCCGGCCATCGGCGATCAAGCAGGCTTTCTCCGCACCATAGACACCACGCTTCAGTGTCGTCCGCCAACTGTATCTGCCGGTCAGTAAGCCGTAACGACTGGGGGTGCAAACGGTGTCGCTGCAATGCGCGTCCGTGAAGGTCATCCCTTCGGATGCAAGTCGATCCAAGTTCGGAGTCTTAAATTTTGATTCGGGATTCAAGCAACTGGCGTCACCAAATCCCTGGTCGTCCGTGTAGATCACCAGGACGTTCGGTTGAGCGGCGAGGCCCGTTCGGACATGAAGGTTGACCAAGCAAAGAAGGGCGAGGATCAAGAGCGTTAAACGATACTGCATGGTTTACTGCCTTGAGAAAAGGTCTCCGAATGGTTGGTAATTGTGGTACGGGACGGCATTTTCCTTCCAATCCGTGACCGCTTGATCGTACAAGGCTCGCATGCGAATCAAGTCTCCTGCGGCTGACTCAACGGTTGAGAGTTCAGTCAACTCCAGGGGATCACTGGATAGTTCGTACAATTCTTCCGTGGCGCTCACGCCGTCTTCTTCGTAGGGCCAGTAAATGTATTTCCAGTCTTGTGTGACCACACCATAGCTGTGCGCTTGTTTTGGGCCCCAGACATTGATCAGCGGCAATGCTGAATGGACCGTGGCTGTCGGATCCTCGTACAAGGGCATGAGATCCTTGCCGTCCACGTTTTCGGGGACATCGATATTTGCCAGCGTTAGGATGGTGGGTGCAAAGTCGACGTTGCCGGTCAGAGCGTTGCAGCGAATCTGTTTTCCGCTGTTTTCATGACGTGGGTCAAAGATGATCAAAGGCACTCGCGAAGCTTCCTCGTAGGGAAGCACCTTTGAACCGTACCCATGTGATCCGCAAAAGAA
>JBPCVD010000063.1:0-4544 GCA_051010815.1 Rubripirellula sp. | reverse complement strand
TCTCTGGATCACTCAACTTCCCCGTTGCGGAAGCGGAGTTACCCTTTCCTGACGGACTTTTGTCTTCTGGTGACACAACTTCGACACAATTCGGAATCTTATTTGTTCACCGTGTCGGCCGCGCCAGCCCCTGCTTCCAATCAGCTGGTTTTGCAACCGAGGTTGAGCATGCAACGCGGCCTGGGTGCTGACGCAACTCCAGCCTTCTCATTCCTCCAACGGGCGATGGCAAGACTCTAAGAAAACGTCGAATGCGAGTTGATGAACAACCTGGGCATCGCAACGCCCCGAAAGGGAGCAGAAATGGCCCCAGACCGACAACGTTTTGTGACACTCGGACTGATGCTCGAGTGCTTTCCCTGACCAAGCGTGGGTGGAGTCTACGGAGCGACAACTGAATCTCGAATCGACGCTCCGGCCGCGAGACCGCCCCAACTTCGCTCAAGCCGCCAAATAGGCTCCTGACCCCTTTTCCTTCCGCGAGAGGGACATATCTACCGCAAGAGCCAGCCGCGATTCCATCGTACGGCGCTCTCCTACATCCTCAACAACCGTTTCTACATCGGCGAGCTCAAGCGACGCGGCGATACCTATCCCGGCAAGCATCGGCCGCTCATCGACCGTGCAACCTTCGAGGCCTGCCAAGAAATCCTAAGTCGCAAGATTCGTCGGCTCGGGAGTCCCGAACACCCGCTGGCTGGCGGACTGCTTCGCTGCACGTATTGTGGGAAGGGAATCACGGGCGAAAGGATCCGCCGCAAGCTGCGAGGTGGTGGGCTGCGCGAGCACACCTACTATCGCTGCGCCAACAACGAACCCGGCGTGGACCATTCTCGCGTCCGTTGGCGAGCGGCCGACCTGGAACAAGCCATCTTCGAGGACCTGGCGAGCTTGCGAATGCCGACGCCTGACATCGCTTCGTGGTTTCGAACCGCCCTCGAAGCCGCACTGACCGATGTAACGAGCCATCAACGCCGCCAACAATCGTCGCTCACCAAACGGCGCGGCGAATTGGCGGGAATGCAAGACCGGCTGCTCAACGCCGGCATCGCGGGCTCGATCGACGAGGCCACGTTCAAGGCCAAGGGTGACGAGCTGAAGACGCAGATCGCGACAGTCGACGAATCACTGGCCTCGGTGGAAGACATCGACGAGGGGTGCGCCGAAACGGCCCTGCAGCTACTCGATTGGAGCCAGCAGGCGGCGGATCTGTGGCGCGGATCAAACAATGCCGTTCGACGCGAGATCTTGGATGCGGTTTGTTTGAACCGTACTATGAGCGACGTAAGTCTCGTCACAGAAAAGAGAAAGCCGTTTGACGTTCTCGCCAAACGGCCGGATTAAAGAAAAGTCGGGGCGACACGATTCGAACGTGCGACCTCCTGCTCCCAAAGCAGGCGCTCTAGCCAGGCTGAGCTACGCCCCGATTTCGTCCTGTGATGAAGTCCCCATCCGCAAAGGAATGTTGGGAAAGACTTCGACGAATAGGCTTCGTTTGGCGAAGTCCGCGTAGATTAGCGGACAAACGGAATCTGCGAAAGGTTCACTTGTGCGTTTTTTTTGCGATCGCGAAAGCGTTCGGAAACCAACGAAATGCAGGCTTTTCGGGTTTGCGAGGGCCGCTTTGAGCCCGCTTTCGTCGGCGTCGCGTCTGAGGATGCTCGCAATTTGCCCTCGGTGACATCATCTGGGAAGCCGTCGGGGCCAAACGGCTTCCGTGTTTCGGCCCTCTTTCACACCCTGCCGATTCGCAATCGACGATCTCGTCGCATTGGATTGCCGGTTCGACGGGAGCCTCGATATCGGCCAGATAACTGGCCGCCTGGAAACGCGGCAATGTCGCTCGATTGTGGCTAGTGCAGAATGCGAACAGTGTTTGAGAAACGTTGGATAACGGTTTGCGAAACGGCGTTTTGCGAACCAGTGGCTGCAATCTTCTGTCCCCGCAGGGGAACCCATAAACTTTGCTCCCCGATCGAATATTGGCTTCGCCAAACCTGTGTGAGCGATCCCAGCCGAAGCGTGTGACGTTCGTCCATGTTCCCTAGCGAGGCTTCCGAGTCGCTACGATGTCGGCGAGGAATCTGGGTTGGCGCGTTCGTTCGGTTGTGAGGTACCTGTGAATGGAAATTCCGTCGTACAAACATTGGATTGGCGGCGAAAGTGTCGGATCGAAGGGGGGTGAACGATTTGTCGATTTGAATCCACTTGACGATTCGCCTTATGCCAACATCGAACGTGGTACGGAAGAAGATGTTCGTGATGCGGTCGCGGCAGCTGACGTCGCATTTGAAACGTATCGCCACTCGTTGCCGGTGGAACGCGAACGCTGGTTGCACAAGGCCGCCGACTTGATCGAGGTACGCTCGAAAGACCTCATCGAAATTTTGATCGACGAGGTTGGCTCGCCGATCTTGAAGGCGCAACGCGAGATCGCGACGGCCACTGGCGTGCTACGAGCTGCTGCCGCTGCGACACGATTTCATTCCGGCAAGACAATGCCGACGGATGTGCGCGGACGACTGAGCTTGAGTGTGCGGCGACCTCTCGGTGTGATCGCCGGAATCACACCTTTTAATGTCCCGTTGATCAAGAATGTGAAGCATTCGGCGATGCCATTGGCGACTGGGAATACGGTCGTCCTGTTGCCTTCGGCATTGGCACCGGTGATCGCGTGTCGGTTGTCGGAGATCTATGCAGAAGCTGGATTCCCACCTGGCGTCTTCAATGTGGTCACGGGTTTCGGACACGAAATTGGCGACGCGCTGACGACTGATCCACACGTTCGCATGGTGGGATTCACAGGTTCCACCCAGATTGGTCGTCACATCGCGGAGCAGTGCGGACGATTAGGGAAACGATGCAAGTTGGAGATGGGCGGCAAGAATCCACTCGTCGTGTTACGTGATGCGAACATCGACAGTGCGATTCAGGCCAGTGTGGTCGGTTCCTTCATCTATCAAGGGCAGATCTGCATGGCTTCGAGCCGGATCTATGTGGAACAGCCGTTGATGGAAGAGTTTGTCGATAAGTTCAGTGGCGCGGCAAGCGAACTGGGCATGGGCGATCTTCGAATCCCAAGCACGATGATCGGTCCCATCATCGGCGATCGTCAACGCATCAAGATCAGGGAACACTTGAGTGACGCCATCAAGAAGGGAGCTCTTGTCCAATGCGGCGGTCAATGGGAACACAATCGTTGTCAGCCGACGGTGCTGACGAACGTGACCGATGCGATGACACTTGCCCATGCGGAGACGTTCGGGCCCATCACAGCCGTTCATGCAGTTGAGTCGCCCGAAGAAGCGCTGCGACGCGCAAATGAAACGACATTCGGTTTGTGTGCGTCAGTCTTCACGTCCGATTTGAAGCAAGCGATGCGATTTGCGGAAGGACTTGAAGCGGGGATGGTTCACGTCAATGGAACGACCATACAGGAAGAGCCGCATGTTCCTTTTGGAGGCATCGGTGATAGTGGGCAAGGACGTGAGAGTACGGATCCGGATCTCGACGACATGACTGAATGGAAATGGATCACGCTGCACGCCGATTCGTAGAATCCGTGCGTGAAGCAACCCATCATCAAAATGGCTGCAGGTGCGTCGCTACGCCTCCTGCTCCTCGATGCTCTCGATCGCTTCATCCACCGTGTCGTAAAGCTGCAGGATGCGATCGAGTTTGACCAGGCGGATGACATCGGCGACCGTACCATTCACGCCGGCAAGCTTCACATCACCGCCGATCTTTCTCATCTTGGCATGGACTCGCAGCATCATTGCGAGTCCCATGCTGGAGATGTAACCAAGGTCATGGCAATCAAGGATTAGTTTCTCCTGGCCTTTTCGAATCTCTTTGCCAATCACGTTGTAGAGATACTCACACTGCGTGGTGTCGAGGTTTCCCGATAACACGAACAACAAAACTTCATCATTTTCGCCGAGCGTTTTGTAGTGAAAGTCGAGCATGGAGATTTTCCGGAATGACCACGGTTGCGTGAAGAAATGGGTGGAGGGAATCATTGTAAACAGGCCACGATCGTTGGCCGTGATTATCCGTCCAGTTATTTGGGAATGATTGTGGTGATAGCACTCGAGGGGCGTCCTCGTTTCAGCGGCACGCGTTCCAAAACCGGGGCGTTTCACCTTTGCAAAACCAAGGCTGGACTTTCCCCGTGAAAGCCCTCATTGCGTGGAGATTTCCCTCCGAAAATCGAAGATTGTTTCCATCCAATGGACACTCTGCTCGAGGCTCATCAGAAACGGCGAGACAGAAACCGTGATTCCCAATCGAATCAGGGGACAATCCCGTGTTCACCCTGTTTCTTGCTCAAGCTGCAACCCACGATCCGCCCTGGTCGTAGTCGGGGGAATCGAAGAATCGCGTCTCCGCATTCACAAATTTTGAAAGGATCTTTTCGGCAGGACGTTGCCACGATTTGTCGCCGACCACCGCCACGCGCTGCGGCGTACGGCGATGTTCTCGAATCAGTGACAGGTGGTCTCCAAGCGCGGCCAAGCCTGACCTACCGTCGAACTCTCGCAGGT
>JBPCVD010000062.1:0-3943 GCA_051010815.1 Rubripirellula sp. | reverse complement strand
CGAGACGAGTGCGTGGGTCGGGGGCGATCTGTGGAGTCGGCAACGCGCCGAAGAGTTCCTGGTAAATTCGTTGACGCTCTTCGTTTGCCGACACCTCGAAGTTGGTGACGCTGCTTCGATCGAGTCTGGCGAATCTTTGATCGCGAGTCTTGTGTGCGCGCCGGAGCAGTCGCTGTGTGTAGTCAACTAATTCTTGAACCTGGCGTTCTTGACGGGATTCGATTGTCGCGGAAGGAGTCCGCGTCGCGTTGAGATCCAGTCGCGGCTCATGAGCCGAATCCAAAGCAACGACGTGGGCAAGCGAATCGCGAACGGACTCGAATCGGAGCGGCTTTCCATCATCACCGCCTGATAGTTCGTGAATGAAGCTGCGGGGTTCATTCGAAGTTGAAGATAGGCGACGGATCTGGTTCAGTGCGCGCGCGAGTTCCAACCTCGAGCTTTCCGAATTGGGGCTTCGGATCACGCCGGGAGCCGCCACGTTTCGATTCGCTTTCGCGGGTCCGTCGATTTCAGGAATCTTGACGTCGAACTCGAGCAGTAACTGTCGAGGCGCGATCATGCCGGCAATCTCGGCGTCGCCAAATGTGTCGAGCAATTTCCAGACGTTACGGTAGATCGGCTCCTGCCAAGCGCGTTCTCGCTGGTCGAAGAAACCACTGACGATGGCGGCATCGATTCGGGGGTCGATGGCTGCGGAATAGAAGGCAAGGAGTCCACCTTCGCCGATACCCGCCACCAAGATCGGAAGTTTTGCGTCACGTTGTGCGAATTGGTCGACAGCAGCCAGCACTTTTTGGACTTCGTAGCCGATGACATGCCGTCCCAGCTCAAACGCTTGACGGTAAATGAATTCTCGGTGGCTAAGATTCGTTCGCCGTCCGATCGTTTCGTTCGCACTGAACTTGGTGTCCCGGCTAATCAGCGTGGGCACCAGTACTTCGCACCCCAACGCGGCAAAGTCTTTCGAGAAGTGAGAGTCGCACGTCGCGAGTCCGGAGATCATTTCCGGAGTCCAGTCGGCATCGGGTATCGCGATCACGCGGGCCACGACCTTGTTCTTTGGCTTCAGAAACAGGCCTTCGGCGGTCACGCCGTCCAGCACGGGCCAACGAACACGATAGATTTTCAACTGAGGGTTCTCGGCAATCAGCGACGGTTGTTCCGTCGTCGCAATCAGTTCGATTCCCTTTGGCGCGACGCGGCGGTCGACCGCTCCAATCAGTTCGGCGAGCTGATCACGAAACGGTGCGAGGCTTTCGCTGTAGGCCTTTTCCGAACTGTAGTCGAGCTGCCATTGCTGGGGACGTTCTTGTCTCGCTTTCTCGATCGCTCGCAAGGCGAAGCGGTCGATGCCGTCAATCATCACCTCGTCCAGGGGCGCTGATTCGGTCAGCGGTGCGGTTCCCGGCAGTTGATCCAACGCGTCCGCAGCATGACTGGGACTCGAAAGGCTGCACAGGATCGCAAAGGCCGAAGCCAGGATTGCGGTCGCACGGTTACTTGGGGGAGTTCGCTTCACTATGGTGGATTCCCGGTGCGGTGATGGATGGGACCGCGAGCGGTCGCCGCAGAAAAATTTCACGATGGTGACGGGGGCGATTTCGAATTCTTTTTCATCAACCCTGGAGCCGTCACTCCCATCGAAACATAGACAGACATGAACGTCTCGACTGACATTTCGACGCGCTGCACGGCGTCGACCGGCATGAAGAGCAAGCCGCCTCCGATGGGAACTGGCGATTGGGGCACCAACACAATCTTAAACTCATTTCCATTGATCTCGATGATCTCTGGAGTTGGGAGCAACGCCAGGACGCCTACACCGCCCTTTTCTCCGAACGTGCAGAAAACGACACTCATACCCTTCAGTTTGTCATCGCCCTGCTTGTCCAGCATGTCGACGAGTTGTTTGGAGGTGTCGTAAACCTTGCCAACCAAAGGCAAGCGGTCGACGAAGGCCTGGGTGACTCGCGCGAACAGCCCACGCATTCCCGATTCAACGAGGAAGCCAAGGATCAAGGTTGCCGCGATCAGTCCGAGCCATCCGACCAGGTACGCGAACTTCCGGTCGGTGACAAAGTTCAACCCGACTCGGCTCAGTAGATCACCCAAAAATGTGTCGGGGCCAACAAGCCCGGCCATGAAGCTGAGGGCCCAGGTGATCGCGATGACGGTGATCACCAGTGGCAAGATGGTGAAGACGCCCGCGACAAAATAGCGAACGATGCGGTTCCAAAATCCGCTCTTTTCCTCGTCCATGATTCGAATCTCCAGATGGATGGGGGTCAGTGTTCCGGCTAAGACTGTAGCGTGTTCGAGATCCTGCGGGCGTCGGGAAGAGGGACGCTATCGAACCATCTTTGCAATCGTTTCTTTGATGCGAATGGTCGCTTGAACATTGCTGGGGTTCGAAAGCGTCCACAGAACCACCTTGTAAATTCGATTGTCCAGGTCGATCCCGAGTGCGGCTTGAGCAGGCGGTAGCGATCCCTTGTGCGCGAGGGCCACGACCTTTCCGTTTCGCTTGGTTAGCAACCAACCAAACCCGTAGGGCTGCGACTGGAATGGCTGAGACGTGTAGTACTGCCAGGCTTTTTGGCTGAGAACGCGGTTTCCATCTGCGTCCCCCTGGTTCAGCACCATCTTGGCGAAGCGCTGAAGGTCGCGGCTTGTCGTGTGAAGACTGCCGCCCACCAGCGGCAGTTTCAGTTCATCTGCCAACAGGTGCGGCGGTTGTGATTTCGTGGCACCCCCCGTCGCGATTTCGGGGTGCTGATCTGGTGTCGGAAAGTAGGTCGTCGACGTCATTCCCGCTGGAGTGCAAAGGTTTTGCTGAAGCAGCGTTTCGATGCTGGCGTTGGTGGCTTTCTCGGCCATCGCTCCAACCAGGCAGTAGCCGGCACCGCTGTACGCGTACGCAGTGCCAGGTTTCGAGAGCAATGGCTGCTTCGCGATCAAGGCCACAGATTCATCCAGTGATAGACGGAAGTTGCGAATTGCAGTCAGTTGGTCCGGAGTCGGTCGTTGCATCTGCGAGTAGATCCCGCCTCGGTGCGCCAGCAGTTGACGAAGTGTGGGCGACGGCAATGCGGATCCATCGCGTGATCGAGGCGATTCGAGCGCCGGAAGATACTTTCCAACCGTGTCATCAAGTCGAAGTTGTCGACGATCGAGCAGGGTGAAAACCAGTGCGGATGCCACAGGCTTGGAACACGATGCGACACAGAAAAGGGTGCTGTCTGTGACTGGGCGCGAGTCGGAAGGTGAGAGTTGCCCAAGATTCGTTGGGGCTGCTGCACGCGACCTCGCAGACGCAACCAATACCGAAGCTCCGACCACATCGCCGGAACGAATCTGCGACTCCAGATAGCTGGCGATTTTTGATTGTGGCGACTGCGCGGCAACCGTCGCAGAGGTGAGGCCGCAAATGAGCAAGCCGAGCGAGCGAAGCATAGGAATGATGCGTTGCATTGAGATCGGAGGGGGAAGATGGCGAGCGTACAGAGGGTCGACAATCAACGAGCGATGGATTCGAGTGTCAGGATGCGACACGTCACCACGGATCCGGCTTGGACACGGCTGCATTTCGGTAAACCGGGCCTACTGGTCCAAAGTTTAGCGAAGCGTAATGATCATAACCTCTCGCTGCCCTGACCGAGTCGATTACGGTTGCCCGTTGACCGCTTCAAAACCAAATCCCCCGAAGGCCTCTGCGTCCGGGAATGCGATTCGCATTCGCGGAGCGCGTGTCCATAATCTTCAAAATGTCGATATCGATATTCCGCGTGACGCCCTCACGGTGATCACGGGAGTCTCTGGTTCGGGCAAGAGTTCGCTTGCATTTGACACCCTGTATGCGGAAGGCCAGCGGCAATACATCGACAGCCTTTCCGCCTACGCGCGGCAGTTTTTGGACCAGATCCCCCGACCAGATGTCGAC
>JBPCVD010000061.1:0-7640 GCA_051010815.1 Rubripirellula sp. | reverse complement strand
GCTTTGATGACTTCTACGGCTTCGTGAACACGGGGATTGATTACTACACGCATGAGCGTTACGGCGTTCCAAGCATGTACCGAAACTTTAGTCCGACGGAGGAAGACAAAGGTGACTACTGCACGGATCTGTTTGAACGAGAATCGATCCGCTTCTTAAATGCTCACGCTGGAAAGAGCCCCTTCTTTCTCTACGTCCCCTTCAATGCGCCACATGGTTCGTCGGCGTTGGATCCCAAGATACGTTCCACCGTTCAAGCTCCCGAAGAGTTCAAGCAGATGTATCCAGCGGTAACCCCTGAGTACAGAACGACAGATTCGTATCGCTATGGGGGACCGGCCGAAGTCGTCACGAAACAGACACGGCGCCGCGATTATCGGGCTGCGGTGACCTGCATGGACGCGGCGATCGGAGAGATGATCGGGTTGTTGGAAGAGAAACAGCAACTGGACAACACCATCATCATCTTCTTTTCCGACAACGGTGGCAGCGGAGGCGCGGACAACGCTCCCTTGAGGGGTCACAAAGGGCAAACTTGGGATGGCGGAATTCGCGTGCCTTGTTTGGTTCGTTGGCCACAGGGCAATGTCCCTGCGGGTGTCGTCAACGATGCGTTCCTGAGCAGTCTTGAGATCTTCCCCAGTCTTGCCTCAGCGACGGGAGCGCTGATGCGCAGCGATGTCACGCTGGATGGGTTTGACTGGTGGGCAACAATTCGAGGGGAAACGGATTCACCAAGAACGGAAATGTTCTGGAAGCGAAAAGATATGAAGGCCGCCCGCGTCGGCAAATGGAAATGGGTCGACATGGGCAAAGCAGGAGGAGGACTCTATGACTTGGACGCGGACATTGCTGAGTCGAAAGACATGTCGCAGGAAAAGCCCAAGGTCTTGAAGATGGTCCAAGGTCGGTTTCAAGACTGGATGGAGGAGATGAATGCGGCCCCCGCACGGGGTCCCTTCCGGGACTTCTAGCCGTCGAAGTTTCTCCATGACCTTGCAACGGTCGGTCCAACGAGGGCTCCGTTGGCAGTGGGATTTGCTGGCCGCAGCGGACTTGTCATCAGTCCTTCCGCGCCTTTCGTTTTGCTTCCAACAATCGTTCTGTGTAGGAAGGACCGTCAGCCGCGGGCGGTTCTTTTGAAGCGACTGGCTTCGTTGGGGCCGTTGGCGCATCGCCAAGTTCGACGGCATCGGTTTCTTCCGACGATGCCGTTGGCTCAAAGCGAACACTTGCGCGTCGGCGTTCGAGTGAGTCGTCCAGCGACTCCTTGTTTTTCTTCAAAGCGTCAAGCCGTGCTGTGACGGCCACGTCTTTCTCATTGGGCGTGCCGCGCAGCTTCTTCAGCCCAGTTCCAACCCAGTCGAAGTTGATCGCGACACGGCGAACGAAGACGTCCACCAGGAATAGGCAGCAGCCCGCGAGCACGAACCAAGGCCACGCATCCTTGATGCTTCGCGCTAACGCCAGGCCACCGCGAAACGCATTGTTGCGAAGTCCTTCTTGCGTCGACTGTGCCTCTAGCGGCGCCGCTACCTGACCGACATCGCCTCCACGCGGTTGGACGGAGGCGAGCGCTTCGATCAAGGCCTGATTCGTTTCCCGCACGCGGAACTCTTCGCTGTAAGGGACGGTGACGCCGGTGGTGAGTGGCGTCGCTCCCGCGCCGGGGACGACGTTCACGAAGTAGCTTCCCGCGCGATCGCCCGGAAAACTTCCCACGTAGCGGCCGGGAGCAGTCTGCCGCATCCGCAGCGGGATTGGTTTCAGGTCTGGGTCAAGCGCGGAGGCATTCATCTCCAGGAAGTTCATGAACGTGTCGTCTTTGTTGAGCGCGTTGACGACGACCTGCACCTCTCCGTCGCGAACCTGCGTCGCAATGGAGAACTTGCCAGTGTCGCCCGTCGGTCGCATCAACCAACGAACCAACTGACTGAAGAAGGCATCGTAGCCACCCCACTCCGTCCAGTCAGACGACCAACGCGCGCCGGCGTCCGTCGTGAGGACAGCGGTACGACCCAGTCCATAGGTCCAAACCGCCAACACGGTCGCGTTCTCAGGCGAGTCAGGCTTGGGGGATTGAATCAGGACTTGGGCAAGCGGGCTGTCCTTGGTCTGCGTCAGGACGAATCCGCTAATCGGGGGCAGGACGCGGTCGATTCCGTCCAGCATCGCGTGCGGAAAGATCACTTCCGGAACGGCGCCTCCGTCTGGTTCATAGACCAGAGGACGCGAAACGCGGCGAGCTTCACGCTGAAAAATTCGAGGCAAGGCGCGACCATTGGCGACGGCGTAATACTTTCCGCCCGTGGCAGTAGCGATTTGCTGTAGACGACGGCTTTCGGTCAGCCCGTGCGAGGCGACGGCAACCGTGCTAATCGTGATGTTATTGTTCTTGAATGAGTTGATTGTCGCGGGAGAGGGGTCGCTGGGGTCACCATCACTGATGATCACACAGTGCTTCACCGACGCCGGCGTACGAGTCAATCCGGCAACAGCCATCCGCATGGCAGGATCAAATTGAGGCATGTCGCCTGGGGTCATGCGGCCGATCGCAGCGAGCATTGCTTTGCGATTGGGGCCAACTTCGAGCAAGCCGTTCTTGCCACCCCAAAGCCACGCATCACCTCGCATCGTCCAGTGCAGCACGCCTCCGTAGTCGGCCGGGCCGAGTTGCTCGACGGCGGCTTTCGCGATCACCTTTTGCCAATGGTTTCCTTCCGCCATTTCGCTGGCGTGCATGATCAGCGCTAAAGCGCCGACCGCCTGGATCTTGGTATTGCGAATCTTGAAGTCAACCGGCATCGCCTTTTCGATCTTCGTCCCAATCCAACCGCCAGCACCAAAAGACTCGGGGCCACCGATCATCAAAAGCCCCGCCCCCAACTGCTGTGTGTTGCTGACGAGCATGTCGATTTGCTCATCCGTGAAGGACGAGATCTGGTCGGAGCTTTCGCCGCTGACGCGTGGGACGCCCGCCAGGATGACCGCGTCGTATGCCTGCAATTCCGCCAGGGAACCGAACAGGGCATCGCTGGACTGCGTGTCCACTTCAATGTTGTTGTCACGCAACGCTTCGATCATCAAATCAAAGTCGCCGGCCCGGTTGCGATCTTCAATGATCAAAACGCGTCCTTTGCCGCGCACGTAGGTGTAGGCCGTCGCGCTGTTGTTCTGCGACAGTCCATCGACCGAGTCGCTAGCGGGGACGAATTCCGCGTTGTAAATGTACGCGGCTGGTTGATCGATCTCGTGTCGAAGCGGGAAGACGTTCTTGCCTGGATCGAGTGTGATGTCTTCCTCTAACAGCAACTGAGGCTCGCCGCCAACTTTTTGAGTGACTCGCAACTTGCCGCTGACAGGTTCGGTCGACTCACCCTCGGAGTAGTTGTTGACGACAACACGCGCCTCGAAAGGTTGACCTTTGCGGATGTTGTTGGGCAGATCAATCTTCTCAACCAAGACTTCGCTGGTGGAGTCCAGGATGACCGGGACAACGTCAATGCCGATGCCCGAATCAGCCACACGTGCGGCGAGCTTCCGAGCCTGGCCAAGATTTTCGTTGCCGTCGGTGACGATCACGATGCGTCGCGATGTATCCTCGGACATGGACGCCTGAGCCAGATTCATGGCCGATTCAAGATTCGTGGCGTCGACACGTCCTTGCATGCTCTCCAGACGACGAAGCGCAGGAATGTCGTCATCAAACGGCGGGATTTCGATGGACGCGTCGCGACCAAAGACAACGATTCCAGCGCGGTCCTCTCTCGCACGGTCTCGATTGCGTCGCACGTCTTGGATGACGTAGTTGAGCATCAAGTCGCGTTTCGCTTGCGGGATGCTGTCAGATTGATCCAACAGATACATCACGGTCACGCGGTCGCTAACCCAAACCATCTGCACGCCCGCCAAAGCAAACACGATTGCTGTCCAGACAACCGTGCGAAAGAGCAAGGCGAGAGCTCGGCGAAACTTTCCGAGCGCACCAAGTGACTCAAAACCGATCCACCACAGCAATGGCAGCGCCACCAAAAGCCAGAGGTAACCGGGATGGTCGAAGCCAAGTCGTAGCGAAAACATAGGATTCACCGTTAGTGAGCGTTCTCAAGCGAGTTGAGTGCCGTTCTGCGACTCCATTCCATTGGGCCGACGATAGGCGATGGAGGCAATCGAGACGGCGACCATACCAAGGCAGCCCATGGCAAGGATTCCAAGCGTGAAGGCAATCGTTGGCAAGGCCAGCGTTTCAGGTTCCGCTTCCGGGGCAAATGCGACGGCAACGACGCTGATCACATTGTTGACAAAGTGAGCCATCATTGCCGGAAACAAAGATCCACTCTGCCAAGTTAGCCAACCCAAGAACAGACCTAGAGGGAACACCGCGATCACGTGGACAAAGTCCATATGAAACGCCGCAAATAGAAACGACGCGAACCCGACACCGATCACCGGGCCAAAGGATTTGGTCAGTCGGGTTTGGACGTATCCGCGAAACAGCAGTTCTTCACAAATGGCCGGCGTCGCTCCGATCATGAAAGCGAGCGGGAGCAAGAATCCGTTTTGACCATGATCGCGAAAAATTTGACTCATTTCCTTCAGCGTCTCGCTCTCGTCCATGAATAGGCCCACCACCAACCCGGAAACCATTCCGACAAGTGGAGTAGCGGCCGCCGCCGCGAACCATGCCCACACCGGCCAGTTACCTCGCACCAAACCAAGACGCTCTCGCGTCGGAACGGGAGACAAGTATGCCGCGATCAGACAGGGCGCTACCAACGCGATTTGAGGTAGCACGACGACCAAGAACAATCCGAGACGTGATTCCGACACCATACGGAGTGAGTCGGGATCACGGAGCAGGTCAGGCGACAAGCCTCCATGGACGATCGCCAAGGCCACGATCGCCATCACACCGCTCGCCATGATGAAGGACAGCAGCGATACGGCACTGATTGCGATCGGAGTCCACCAACGCATGCCTTCCGTCGCGTTCGGCGCTACAGTGCTTGCAGTCGGAACTGCAGCATCGGTTACAGGGGGACCCGCCGCAAACGGATTGATGCGGTCGAACTCGCTTACGAAGGGCTCGTTGGAAGCGCCGGAAGCGTTCGCAGGGTCGGTGGAGTCACCGCGCGGCGGCGACGATTCAGGGGGATTCGGCTCAATGGGATCCATGGCTGACCGGCGACCGCGCACAAAGGGACAAGAGTCCTCCTAGTGTACGCAGTTTCGGGCAGTCCGGCGCCCGATGCAATTCAAGGATTGTCGATCGGATCCATCTTCCGAACGGCAGATGCCCCCCGGTCCTCAGGAATTCGCGGATTTAAGCGAGTCCAGTTTTTTCGTCCAAGCCGAACATGACATTCATATTCTGAATCGCCGCACCGCTGGCACCCTTGGCAAGATTGTCAATCGCCGAGACGAGCACGATTCGTGATCCCGCGTCGCGAGCGGTCATTTGGACATAATTCGTGCCGGCGACATGTTTGGTCGACGGCAGATGCTCTACCACCTGCACGAACGGAGAATTGGCGAAACGCTTTCGCCAGCAGTCCATCACTTCGCTGGCCGAGTGCGTGTTGGAACGCACGTAGATCGTGGACAAAATCCCACGGTCCATGGGCGTTAAGTGTGGCGTGAACAGCGTCTGGACGGGCTTCCCTGAAATCCGTGTGACAAGGTCATCGATTTCGGGTTGGTGTCGATGGCAGCCGACCGCGTACGCACCAATGGACTCGTTGGTCTCGCAGTACAGCGTGGCGACTTTTGCGCTACGACCCGCCCCGCTGACGCCGCTCTTGCTGTCGATGATGATGTCGTCGGTCTCAATCAAGTCTTCCTGCACCAGCGGTGCCAGTGGCAGAATCGCCGAGGTCGGATAGCAGCCGGGGTTGGCGACGATGTCGGCGTGCTGAATCGCCTCGGTGAAAAACTCGGGCATGCCATAGGCCGTTTCACCCACACGTTCAGGCCAGGGATGCTCGACGTCGTACCACTTTTGATACACGCCGACATTGGACAAGCGAAAGTCGGCGCTAAAGTCGATCACACGTACGCCATGCTGGACGAGTTGTTGCACGGTTTCTGCAGACGCACCGTGGGGTAGGCAACACATGGCCACGTCACAGCGCGCCGACAAACTCTCAGCATCCAATGTTTCCACTTGGACATCACATCGGCCTGCGAGCGACGGATGCACCGATGCCAATGGTTTACCAGCGTCGGCACGACTGGTGGCGACGGTAATCGTCGCCTGCGGGTGCTGCATGAGCAGTCTCGCGACCTCCAGGGCTGTGTACCCGGTGGCACCGATAATTCCGACTCGAATCTGTGGCATGTTGCGGTGGCTCGCTGTTTAAAGAATGTCCTGGTCGACCGACTCGCGTTCTTCGGCGCTAAGGTCGTACATGTCTCGAATCAGTTGCTTGTCACATTCGCGTTGTTCTACTTTTCGTCGAGCGAACATTCGCTGCTGTGTGTTGATCATCACGTCTGCCGGCAACAAGGATGTTTGTCCGAACAAACGCGCATAGTTCACGTAACTCGGCACATTCGAAGTGACAAATCCGTACATCATGCTGCAAACTCCGATGACCTTGCCAGTGAAAATACTGGTGTTGATCGCGGTCTTTGAATAGTCACCCACGAAACATCCCAGGAATTGCATCCCCGTTGCGACCTTTGACTGACCGTATTGGATGTTGATTTTCCCGTACGTGTTCTTCAAGTCACTGTTGCATGTCCCAGCACCGAGGTTGATCCAGCTGCCGAGATAGCTGTGTCCCAGGAAGCCATGATGCTGTTTGTTGGTAAAAGGTTCGATCACCGAGGCTTCGACTTCTCCACCTATTTTCACCGTGTGTCCGAGCGAGACGCCATCTTTCAGCGCTGCATGCTCGATGACCCGCGTGCCAGCACCTGCGTAGACCGGCCCCGACAAGTAGCAGAAAGGACCGACTTGGACATTTTCCTCCAATAGGATTGGTCCCTCCGAAGAGTCGACGACGGGATAGTCGCCGATCTGAACGCCTTCGCGAACGAACACGCCATCCATGGTTTCGGTGTATTCCAAATTCTTCAGACGCCAGTTCATCGCGTCCGCCATCTGTTTCATATGGTGAGCAACGACATCATGCGGCCAGCGAAAGACGTCCCAATCCGAGGACGTAGTGGATTCCTCAGTCGCCGTCGGTGCGAGCGACTTGGCCAGCTGAAGTAGCCCATCAACGTCAGTGGGTGGATCGTCGGACGCGAGATCACTCTGCGCAAGATGTGCGATCAGGATGGATTGATCCTCCTTATCAATCACGACACCCGATGGGTTCGCGTCGATCCATTGCTGCAGTTGAATGTCGAGTCCGACGGTGGGAGCCAATCGTGCATTGACCAACAGAACGTCGTCGTTGAGTTGCTCAATCTGATCAAGTTGGTGGATCCCGTGATCGAGCTCCTGAATGACTCGCAGGTACGAACGCACGGATCCCGAGAGAGAGCCCGGGACAAGCTTCAACCATTCGAGCAGGCGAAAGCTGGCGCTGGTAATCGCATAGGCCGGACGGGCCTGCGTGATGGGTCTTAGTTGCTCGACACGCTCGTCCTCAAAACAGATGATCTGCATGGCGTGGTAATCGACTCCATTC
>JBPCVD010000060.1:0-16137 GCA_051010815.1 Rubripirellula sp. | reverse complement strand
ACTTTTAACAGAGTCTGGATTCAGTGGCGGATTCATCGTGGAACTCGGTAGCGAGGCAGGCGAACTTGCGTCCGCGCTGCGTCAAAGTGAATCCACTCAAGTTCACGGCTTGGTCCGTCAAGCTGATCAGCTCGATGCGATTCGAAGACGTGTGCGAAGCGACGATGGCTATGGAGACGTTTCGTTTGAGTATTTTTCCGGAGCGGAACTCCCGTACACCGACAACTTGGTGAACCTGTTCGTCTCGGAAGATCTCGGCGATGTTCCTTTGCACGAAGTTTTGCGTGTGCTCGTTCCCAATGGCGTTGCGATGATCAAGTCGGGTGACGCTTGGGAGAAAACCATCAAGCCGCGTCCCGAGAACATCGACGAGTGGTCTCACTACCTGCATGATGCCTCCGGTAATTCTGTCGCTCACGATGACGTGGTCGCCCCACCAAGACATCTTCAGTGGGTTGGCAGTCCACGCTGGTCGCGCCACCACGATCGCATGGCGAGCATGAGCGCGTTGGTGTCCACCGGCGGTCGGATGTTCTACATCATGGATGAGGGAAGTCGCGTTTCAATTCAACTGCCACCGAAATGGAAACTGATCGGCCGAGATGCCTTCAACGGTTCGATCCTTTGGAAACGCGACATCGAAAACTGGCAAGCTCATCTGTGGCCTCTCAAGAGTGGACCCACCCAACTTTCTCGACGACTCGTTTCGACCGACGATACCGTCTTTGTCACCCTTGGCTACAACGCTCCGCTGAGCGCACTCGACGCGGCAACCGGCGAGTCACTGCGAACCTATGAGGGAAGCGATGCCACGGAAGAAATCATCCACACCAATGGGATGTTGTTTCTCGTGGTTCGGAAGGGCGAGGCGGAACTGCAAAACTACGCGCCCATCAATGGACGCGTCGGCGACCAGGCCCAGGTACGGTCGCTGTTTTGGAATGAGGAACCGCGCGTCGTCATGGCGTTTGACGCCGACTCCGGCAAACAACTTTGGGCCAAGTCGACGCGTATTTCACCGCTGACACTTGCCGCGGACGATTCTCGCGTGTATTTCCACGACGGCGAGAGAGTCGTATCGGTCGATCAACGATCGGGCGAACAACGCTGGGAAACCGCCCCGCAGACACGACGCGAATCCTTTACCTTCAATTTCGGGCCGCGCCTTGTCGTCCATGATGACGTCGTTCTGTATGCGGGCGGAGATGGCAACATGACCAGCTTCGACTCCAAGAGTGGCGAACGTCTGTGGGGATCCAGTTTTCCCAACAGCGGCTACCAATCGCCTCAAGACCTGATGGTCGTCAATGGTTTGGTCTGGGTCGCTCCCCTCACTTCCGGAAAAGATTCCGGTGTCTATACCGGACGCGATCCACGTACCGGCGAAGTCAAAAAGGAGTTTTCACCCGACGTCGATACTTACTGGTTTCACCACCGATGTTACATCGCCAAAGCGACCGACAACTTCCTGATGCCATCGCGGACAGGCATCGAATTTGTCGACCCTGAGAAAGAACACTGGGACATCAATCACTGGGTCCGCGGCGGTTGCCTCTATGGAGTGATGCCGTGCAATGGACTGACGTACGCTCCACCCCACAACTGTGCATGCTATCCCGAGGCGAAACTGTTTGGGTTCAACTCGCTGGCACCAGCTTCGCCTTCGCGGCCAGTCCCAACGAAAGTCCCGGAAAAGGGCAGGTTGCAGAAAGGCACGGCATTCACGTCGTCGTTGGCAGACGTCAATGACGAGCAGTCTAACAAGGACTGGCCCACCTATCGACGCGACATGAACCGCAGCGGAACGACGACGTTACCGATTGAGGGCAAGGTCGCCAAACAGTGGACTGCTGACTTGGGTGGTCGTTTGACTGCCCCCGTGATCGCAAATGGGACTGTGTTTGTCGCCCAGACCGATGAACACACGCTGCTGGCACTTGATCAAACCAATGGTAGCGAACGTTGGAGCTATACGATCGGTGCCCGTATCGATTCGCCCCCCACGGTCCATCGTGGACGAGTGGTGTTCGGTGGCGCCGATGGCTGGGTCTATTGCCTGAATATGGACGGCGAATTGGTCTGGCGTTATCGGGCTGCACCATTGGATCGTCGCACGATGGCGTTCGAGCAACTCGAGTCACTTTGGCCGGTCCATGGAAGCGTGCTGATTCATGATGACATCGTCTTCTGTGTCGCCGGCCGTTCGATCTTCCTGGATGGTGGTCTTCGACTGTTGCGGCTAGATCTTGCGACGGGCAAGAAGCTATCGGAAACCTTGATGGACGAAACGAATCCAGAGACGGGCAACAACATTCAGGAAAAGTTGCAGGTGTTGCAGATGCCCGTTGGCCTTCCGGACATCTTGTCGACCGATGGAACCCATCTCTTCATGAAGTCGCAGAAATTCGACATGGAGGGAAACCGGCTTGAGATCGCCCCCAACTCCGGTGACTTCGCCGCACAAGCGTCCAAACAACGAGGCGAAGACGCTCACATCTTCGCTCCGATGGGCTTCCTGGATGAAACATGGTTCCATCGCTCGTACTGGGTGCTTGGTCAGAGTTTTGCGGGCGGTCATGGTGGCTACTATCAAGCCGGACGCTTCGCCCCGTCAGGACGATTGCTGGTCAATGGAAATGGCTATGTCTTCGGTTACGGTCGAAAACCGGAGTACTTGCGTTGGACGACGACTCTAGAGCACCAACTTTTTGCCGCGGAACCGAATCCGCCTGAGATCCCGAAGAACTTTGGCAAAAAGGCCGCCGCGCCGAGCGGATCCTTTGTCCAATTTCCAAAGACGCCGAGTCTGAATCCCACGGAGAAACCTATCACGGTGGAAGCCTGGATCACGGCAACAAAACCCCAAGGCGTGATCGTGGCGCGTGGTGGTCCGACGGAAGGATTTGCACTCTCGCTTCAAGGCGGACGCCCGGCGTTTCATGTGCGTTCCAACGAGACTCTGTCCACCGTCACCGGGGGCAAACGAATCATCGGTGGCTGGCATCATGTCGTCGGTGTGTTGGATCGTGACAAATCCATGAAGCTGTACGTCGATGGCGACTTGGTGGCGGATGGCAAGTCGTCCGGGTTGATCAAGAAGGACCCCGCTCAGGCGATGGAGATCGGGTTGGATGCTCAGACGCCCGTCGGCAATTACAAGACCAGCCAATTCACGGGAATCATCGATGAAGTCCGACTCTATTTCAGTGCCGCCACGGCCGAACAGATTGCGAGACGTTTCGAAGATGGATCAGAGATCTCGAGCGATGCCGTGCTGGCCGTTAGCTTCGACGACGGATCGGCACGAGACCTGGGGCTGAAACGCAATAACGGAACCGTTGAACGTGCCAAGCTTGTCGATGGAAAAGTTGGTAAGGCTTACCAGTTCACGGGTGGCAAAAAGGGTGGCAACAACAATTCCGTGCCGGGAAACAGTTTGGTCGATCCAAAATGGACGCAAGATGTGCCGATCTATGTTCGATCGATGATCCTGGCAGATGCGAAACTCTTCATCGTCGGTCCGCCGGACATTATCGATGAAGAGTCAACGTTTCAAAAACTGACCGAAAAAGACGCAGCGGTTCAGCAACTGCTCGCCAAGCAAAATGAGGCGCTCGAAGGCGCGGATGGAGCGCTTCTGCTATCGGTCAACATCGATACGGGACAAGTGGAGGATCGTGTCGAACTTACCTCACTTCCCGCCTGGGACTCGCTGGCGGGCGCCGACGGAAGACTGTTCCTGTCGACACTTGACGGCACCGTTATTTGCTTCTCAGGTGAGTCTGATTGAACCGATGTCCGTCCGCCCCTTTCACATCAGTCGACGATCGACACTGAGATCTATCGCAGCGGCACCGTTCGCGGTGTTGCTGCTGGTTTCGTCCGTGGTGGCCTGCAACATTCCGGTCTTCCGGTATGCGTTGGAACGCTGGAATCCAGATCAATGTGAAATCGAAATTTTTCACGATGGTCCACTAACAGAAGATCAGCGTCGAGCAGTCGAAACGTTGCAACAGCAGAGTTCGCGGCGTGAAGGTGGCACGGCACTGCTTCACTCGACGGATGTCCGTCAAACACCGACCGGTCAACTGTGGGAATCCATCCAATCCGAACACGAGGGCAATCCTCCTCTCCCGTACATGAATGTGCGGATGCAGCTGGGACCAGGAAGGATCGTGAACGCGTGGCATGGCCCGCTTTCAACGGTCAAGGTGGATGGAATTTTTGACTCACCGGTCAGACGTGAATTGTCAGACCGACTTCTCAAAGGCCACTCGGTCGTTTGGGTTCTACTTGGTTCCAACGCGGGCAGCGAATCGGAGAAGGCTCAGCGTGATTTAAAAGTACGCAACCTCCTCGTTGACCACTTCGAGACTCTCTCAGAATCAATCGAGCTTCCGGAGGGAATCGGACTGCCGGGGTCGGAACTGCATTCGGAAGTGCCGCTGTTGCTGAAATTCAGCCTCCTAGAAATTGATCCTCAAGATCCGCAGGAAGCGTTTCTCGTCAGTCTCTTCTCTCGCATTCAACCACAAGCGTTCTCCGAAGGGGAACCGCTTCTGATTCCCGTGTTTGGACGAGGGCGAGCCTTGGAAGTGATCCCTGCCTCGACATTCAACGCCCGACTGATGGAGGACTTGACGGTCTTTCTCAGCGGGGCGTGTTCCTGCCAAGTTAAAGAACAGAACCCCGGTTTCGATTTACTGATGTCCGTCGACTGGGACGCCGAATTGTTCGGCGAAGGTGTGGCACCACCACCGGAACGTACAACGCGTGATCGGGAAAAGCCAGTATTATTGACGGTTCCACCTGGTCGCTAAACGCGACGAAACACACAGGAAAGATGTCGCCGTTTTCAGGCGATCCAGAGGGTAGATCATGAACAAGATGATTCTCATCATGCTCGTCTCGATCATGGCGATAGCGACCATGTTCGTCATACTACGACATGATTCGAACCGACGTTCCAGTTTGGCATCGTCTTCCGGCGCGGATGCGGACTCGGAACTGATGTTCTTCTGTGCGGCAAGCAATCGCGCCGTCATCGAAAAAGTACTGTCGGACTACAAGGAAGAAACGGGGCGTGATGTCAACGTTCAGTACGGCGCTTCCCAGACGCTGCTTTCTCAGTTGGAAGTCACCGGAGCTGGCGATCTCTACCTGCCGGCAGACGATAGCTACCTTGAGATCGCCGAGGAGAAGGGGCTGGTTTCAGAAGTATTGCCGATCGCAAAGATGCAGCTTGTCGTTGCGGTCAAACGGGGCAATCCCAAGTCCATTGAATCATTCGATGACTTGCTTTCGAAGGATGTAAAGCTGGTTCAAGCGAATCCTGACGCTGCGGCGGTGGGAAAGATCACGCGAAAGATCCTGACCGAAGCCAATCTTTGGGACGCTCTGGACGAAAGCACTACCGCCTACCGTACGACGGTAACGGAGGCCGCCAACGACGTGTTGGTCGGAGCTGCAGATGCGGCCATCGTGTACGACGCTGTGCTTCACACCTATCCGGATTTGCAATACGTCGTCGTACCAGAACTTGAAGCAGGCAACTCTCAAGTCTCCATCGGTGTCGCGACTTCCACACGGCAGAGCCCAACTGCAGTTCATTTCGCGAGATTCTTGACGGCGCGCGATCGAGGCTTGGTTCGTTACGGTGACCATGGGTTCCAAGTTCAGGGCGGAGACACATGGACCGACACGCCAGAATTGAAACTCTTTGCTGGCTCGATGCTGAGACCCGCCATCGACGAGACCGTCAAAGCATTTGAAAAACGCGAGGGCGTGCTCGTTGACACGGTCTACAACGGCTGTGGAATCCTGGTAGCGCAGATGAAGGCGGGACAGGTCCCCGACGCCTACTTTGCCTGCGACACGGAATTCATGGAACAGGTTCCCGATCTGTTTCCTGAGCCGACCGACGTGTCTCAAAACGAACTTGTCATCATCGTCAAGAAAGGAAACCCTCATCAAATTGCCTCGCTCCGCGACCTCACAAAAAAGGGCTTGCGAGTTGGCATTGGCCACGAAAAACAGTGTGCCATGGGTTGGCTTACGCAGAATACATTCCGCGAGGGAGGCGTCCAAACGGAGGTCATGGAAAACGTTACCGTGCAAACGCCGACTGGCGACATGCTGGTCAACCAGATGCGCTCCGGCTCGCTGGATGCTGCGGTCGTCTATCTCAGCAACACCGCAGGCTCGGGCGAGTACTTGGATGCGGTACGTATTCAAGGGCTTGAGTGCAGTGTCGCGACGCAACCTTATGCGGTCACACCGGAATCACCCAACGCTTTGACGGCAAGTCGACTGTTCGAGCAGATTTGCTCGGCAGAATCGAGAGACTCCTTTGCAGCCGAAGGTTTCCGTTGGAAGGCTGATAGCGGGACTGCGGTTGCGAATGACTGAACAATCTGAGCCGACCACACAACCGCCAACCAGCCTTGCTCGACGCCGGTCCGACCTTCCTTTCTTTCTTGTGATGGGGGGACTTTCTTCCTGCTTCGTGTTGCTGATCGTCTTGCTACTGGCTGCCGATCTGATGTTCACGTCGCTGGACGAGTTCAAGGCAGCCCTTTTCAAACCGGAGATTCAAGCTGCGTTTCGCCTAACGTTGTTGTCATGCACGATTGCTGCGTTGCTGTCGATCTGGGTTGCGACGCCACTTGGGTACCTGCTGTCACGCTATCGATTTCCAGGACGGATGTTGATCGATACGATCGTTGACATTCCGATCGTGCTTCCTCCACTCGTATTGGGACTGAGTCTATTGATCCTGTTCCATCTCCCCATTGGTGGATGGGAATTGGAAGCCTGGCTTCGTGATGACGTTGGCTTTCCCGTCACATACCGATGGCCTGCGGTGGTCTTGGCTCAGTTCAGCGTTGCCTGTGCATTCGCGGTCAGGACGATGCGAGTCACCTTCGACCAAATCGATCCTCGCGCGGAAGACGTCGCCCGCACGCTCGGTTGCACCCGGGGTCAGGCCTTCATGCAAATCGCGTTGCCGCAGGCATGGCGAGGCATGATCGCCGCCACCACCATTGCTTGGGCTCGAGCGTTGGGTGAATTCGGACCGATCCTGGTGTTTGCAGGGGCAACCCGCATGCGTACGGAAGTCCTTTCAACCACGGTGTTCCTTGAACTCAGCATCGGGCAGCTGAATGCGGCGGTCGCCGTCTCTTTGTTGATGGTGGCGATGGCAGTTGTGGTCTTGGTTGTGCTCAGGGTTCTGGGCACGGGGCTGACCTCATGATCGAACTACGCGGTGTCTCCATTGAAGCCGGTGAATTCCGGCTCGACGATGTGTCCTTCGCCTTGGACAGCGGCGATTACGCCGTTCTGATGGGTCGAACCGGGCGTGGGAAGACGACCATCCTGGAGTCGATTTGCGGACTACGCCGAGTTCAAAGCGGCCAGATTCTTGTTCACGGAACGGATGTCACTCATTGGCCACCAGCCGACCGAGCGATCGGCTATGTCCCCCAAGACCTTGCGCTCTTTCCTACACTCAGCGTCGGGGAGCACTTGCAATTCGCATTGCGCCTTCGCCGTTATTCTCGGTCGCAGATCAGCGAGCGAGTCACCGAACTGGCGAACGTTCTCGGAATCCATCACTTGCTCGACCGCGGTATCGACGGACTAAGCGGCGGCGAGTCGCAACGGGTTGCCCTGGGGCGGGCGCTTTCGTTTCGCCCATCCGTTTTGCTCCTGGATGAACCACTCAGCGCCTTGGATGCTGAAACTCGCGAGGAGATGCAGTCGCTGCTGCGAACGGTGAAGACCAGCACCGGAGTGACGACGCTCCACATCACGCATAACACTGACGAGGCAGCAGCCCTCGCGGATCGATGTTTCCAGATTCACGACGGCCGCGTGATTGAAAAGAGCCTGACTTAGCAAGACGCAACGATGTTCAGATTTTGACCCGATTTCGGTGGGCCTCAATCTCAAAGGTCACTTTGACGAGTCAGCGGCCGTTTCAGGCTGACTCGGCTTCTTGTCGTCAGCGGTGTCCTGACTCGCTTCGCTCGGAACCGCATCGGATGCTGGCTTGGCCGAATCAGAGGGAGCGCCGGCTTTATCCGCGCCGGGCTTATCACGGCCGGGCTTATCGGCTCCAGACTCACTTGAAGCGGCCGGCTTCGCATCGTCCGATTTCTTGGCGTCTTCCTTCGCAGCGTCGGCAGCTTTCATTGCCTCCGCTTTCTCAACGGCTACCTTTTCTTCCGCTTGCTTCGCGGCCGCTTTTTTCTGTTCTGCCTTTCGCTTCGCATCGGCCTGTCGCTTCTTTGCCTTGGCTTTCGCTTCGTCGCGTTTTGCCTGCTCCGCCTTCGCGTCTTCCTCTAATTGTTCTTTGGTTGGCTGCACGGGAAAATCACCGGCAGCCAGACCACGATCGACAACCCAGATGTTTCGATACCGAACCGGGTCACCATGATTCTGGAGCAGGATCGGTTGCAGGTTCGGTTCCTCTTGTTTGCCCGCACCCGTCTTATTGGGCAGTTCAACGTTGTCCTGAACTTTCACGCCGTTGACCCACGACGTGATGTGGGCGTTACGGATCTTGGACCCGTCGGCGGCCCATCGAGGCGAAGTGAATTGCACGTCATAGGTTTGCCAAGCCAATGGTGGTAAAGCCATGTTCAAATCAGGTGCACGGAAGCGATACAAAGCTCCGAGACCGTTATAGAGGGGGTCCAATGCAAACGAGTCGAGCACTTGGCATTCATACCGCCCAAGAAGATACAAACCGCTGTTGCCGCGTGATTGTCCGTCTGCTTGCGGCATGTACGGCAAGCGAAACTCGACATGAAGATTGAAATCCTGGAACATCGGCTTGATGGTGGCACCTTCCATCAGCAAACCATCCTTGGTCATCTGTGCGTCCGCAAATTGGTCGATGTTGGTTCCATCAAACAACACCATGGCGTCCTCGGGAGGACGCGCGCCAAGCGTCGGGCTCTTCCGTTCCAAACGCTCAAGCTTGCCGATGTTGGTTCCCTTGCGGTCCAGCAATAAGCAATGATCCTTCTCGACAATGATCACCCAAGGCCCACCCGAGAGCACCACAAAGTCTTCTGAACGCTGGCCAATCATCTGGATCGCTTTGGGCTCATGCTTCTCCTGGCCGGGCACGCCACCGATGAATGAACGGGCATCGAACTGATCACCGCCGATCGAACGAATCTGCAGACCCAACAATTCCGATTCGCCATCCTCAGGTGTTATCTCGCCGACGAACTCACCCATCAATTGAAAATTCCAATCTCCCTTGGGTGGGTCGGTGAAAGCTGGTCCCTTGTCCTTGTCGGCAGCCAAGGAGGGTCCGACCAGAAGTACAGCTAGAAAGAGCGGAGCGAGCAAACGTGGGAGGCGTGGCATCTTGGCGGGCATCGTCTGTGGGAGGGTAGAAGCAGGCGGGCAAGTGGTACACACGCTCCACACTCTAATTCACTCGGGACCGGATTCCACCACCCTGAGCCTCGAGAGCCCGTCAGAAGGTCGCGACTGCCCGAAAATGCCCTATCTCCCGTCCGATCCTCGCGAAAGAATCGCGTTATGATGTGGATTCCTGTCTTGGATTCGCCACGTCGCGTTCCTGACTTGCCCGCCTCCTCACGCCGATCCCAGGTCACCATGATCCAGCGATTGATCGTTCCCGCCTTTTTGCTTTGCGTTGCTCAAGCCTGCCTCGCAGCCGAGCGTCCAAATATCGTCTTCATCTTCACCGATGATCACTGCGAGCAGGCCCTGAGCGCTTACGACCCGTCTCGAATCAGCACGCCGAATCTGGATCGGATCGCCAACGAAGGCATGCGATTCGATCGATGCTACGTCACCAACTCCATTTGTGGCCCCAGCCGAGCGGTGATCCAAACGGGCAAGTACAGCCATCTGAATGGGTTCGTGCGTAATGGAAATCGGTTCGATGGCGATCAGCAGACTTTCCCGAAACTTCTGCAAGCCAACGGCTATCAAACTGCCGTGGTTGGAAAGTGGCACCTTGCCTCCACACCGCAGGGCTACGACTACTACGACGTGCTCAAAGGCCAAGGCCCCTACTACAACCCGCCGATGATCACCGCCGATGAGAATGACCAACCGATCACCCGTGCCCACACCGGCTACACAACCGAGATCATCACTGACAAGACACTTGGATGGTTGAAGGAACGACGCGATCCCAGCAAACCGTTCATGGTGATGTACCAGCACAAGGCCCCTCATCGCAACTGGATGCCGTCGCCTAAATACTTGAACTGGCTCGACGACGTCACTCTGCCTGAGCCTGACACGATGTGGGACGACTATCAGGGACGAACTCAGTCAGCATCCAAACAAACCATGACGATGCGCAAGCACCTCAACCCTCGGGACCTCAAACTTCAAGGACACGGGACCATGAATCCCGAGCAGATCGAAGTTTGGGACGCCGCGTACGGTCCCAAGAATGCCGCCTTCGAAAAAGCGTCGCCCAGCATGACGGAAGAAGAAATCCTTCGATGGAAATACCAGCGTTACGCCAAGGATTACTTGCGCTGCGTGAAGAGCGTTGATGACGGTGTCGGCCGCGTGCTCGACTATCTGGACGAATCGGGCCTGGCCGAAAACACGATCGTGATCTATTCGTCGGACCAAGGTTGGTACCTCGGCGAACATGGTTGGTTCGACAAGCGATGGATGTACGAAGAATCACTCAAGACTCCTCTGCTTGTCCGTTGGCCAGGCCATGTGAAAGCAGGTTCGACAAACGATGACATTGTCTCCAATCTTGACTTTCCGGAGACGTTTTTGAACGTCGCGGGCGTCGACATCCCCGATGACATGCAAGGCAAAAGCCTTGTCCCCCTGCTCGAAGGACAGACGCCAGAGGATTGGCGTCAATCGTTCTATTATCACTACTACGAGAATCCGGGCGGCCACAATGTGGCACGACACTATGGCGTCACCAACGGAAAGCACAAGCTGATCCACTTCTACGCGTTGGAAGGCAAAACGATTGATGACTGGGAGTTGTTCGACCTGGCGAAGGACCCCAATGAACTCAACAACGTGTACGAGGCCCCCGAATACGCTCAAACCAGATCCGAGATGGTGGATGAGCTGGATCGCCTCCGCTCGATGTACCAGGTCACTCCTGATGACAATCCTGGTCGCGCGAAACGGACGTCGACAAAGAAAAAGAAATAGCTTGTCGGTGCTTCGAGACGCCCGAAGATCACCGTCTCGCGGCGGCTGCTGGGAGGGCAAATCAGTCCAAGGGGCACGCGATCGCCAAGGCCGCCGATGCGAGTACACCTTGCCGATAGCGTTAGTGGCACAGGCGGATTCGCTTCTTACATCAAATCTGCAAAAAGCCCAAAACCTACTGCAACACTGATGAGAGACGGGCGATCAGAGCACGTCTCTCCTCGGCTGACTCCGTCGCCTGCAACTCAGTGCTGAGTTGGAGAATGAATGCCGCATAGTCGTTGTGCCAATCTCGCTCGAGCTGTTCGGCGGGAATCCGCGGTTCGGGACGATTGGAGGACCGAGCAGGGTTTCCGGCTACCAACTGAAAACTCTCGTCAAATACAGGTAGCGAGATACGATCGCGTTGGAGTCCCCGTTGAACCAACAGATCACGCAAGACTTCTCGAGCCGCATCATCCCCGTGATTCAGGAACAGCCCGCCTACCACCGGCCCGCGTTCGAGAATCCAATCAATCAGTTCGCTTTGGTCGGCATGAGCTGAATAGTTACCCAGTCGACGGATTTCAGCCCGCACACGGTACTCTTTCCCGTGAATCCGGACCTGCTTGGCTCCGCTGGTGATGATGTGCCCAAGAGTACCTGGCGACTGATAGCCAACAAACAGGATGGTCGACTCAGGACGAAAAATGTTGTTCTTCAGATGATGCTTGATGCGACCCGCGGTGCACATCCCGCTAGCCGAAATGATGATCGCACCGCTCTTCACGCGATTGATCGCTTTGCTCTCCTCGACGCTTTCGACCAGCCGAAAGTTCTCGTGCCGAAAGAGCTCGGATTCATTGACGGCGATGTCTTCCATCGCGTCAGCATGCTTGATGAAGACCTCGGTCGCTTTCCTCGCCATGGGTGAATCGAGATAGACGGTCGCGTCCGGGATTTCTCCTGCGTTCAACAAGACGGCGATGTCATGCAATAGCTCTTGACTTCGCTCCACCGCAAACGATGGGATGACAACGTTGCCGCCGCGACTGAGCGCACGAACCAATTCGTCACGCATCGCATCACGTCGCTTTTCAAGCGTGTAATCCTCTCGTTCTCGATCACCGTACGTGCTTTCGCAAATGATGTAGTCGTATCCGGCAGGCGCGTCGGGCTCGGGATGAAATGCCTTTTCTTCGGGACCGAGGTCTCCCGAGAACAGCATTTTGATCGACTCCTGTTCGGCCTGAACATGCACCTCAGCCGATGCGGATCCCAGTAGGTGTCCGGCGTTCCAGAGGCGTACTCGCACTCCTTCCACCGGCTCGAACCAACTCTCGTACTCAACCGACTCCAACAACGCTAGCGTCGCTTTGGCATCTTCGATTGTGTAGATCGGCGGAATCGGCGATTGGCCGCGGCGTTCGCGTTTCTTGTTCGCTCGCTCGGCATTCGATTCCTGGATGAACGCCGAGTCTCTCAGCATGAAGTCGAGAAGATCGTTTGTTGCTTCGGTGGCGTATATCTTTCCACGAAAACCAGCCAGCCAAAGTTTGGGTAGCAAGCCGCTGTGATCGATGTGCGCATGCGTCAGAATCAGAAATTTGACTTGCGTGGCGTCGAACGGAAAGTCTTCAAAGTTCAGATCCTGCGTTGTCCGATTACCCTGAAACAATCCACAATCGACCAGAAAGTTGCCCGCTTCACTTTCGACGTGTGAACAAGAACCTGTCACTGTCCCAGCGGCGCCACAGAACGTAAGTGTCGTCATGAAGGATCTTCCGGCGAGCTTGAGGGATGGATACTGACAATGGTTTGTGCGAAAGGACCGAAAGAATCAGCGACCCGTAGACCCGCTTGATCACTTGATCACTTGATCACTCGATCACGGGGCACCGGTTTCCAAATCTGAATCGCCCAAAGGGAGCAAAGCTTTCTCGGACGATTCGTTGCCGAGTTCTTTTACCGATTTCTGCGCAAAAAGAAACGCCAATAGATCAGCGGCCTGCTGCGCCGTGAATTCAGACAACAATAGATCGGGCATCACCGATTTCTGCATCAGCTTGACCGACTCAATGTCCGCCTCGGCGATGACACGCTCCTTGCCGGAAGTTTCCACAAGCGTGATCGACTCGCGATCCTCTCGCACGACCATGCCCGCGATGATCTCGCCGTCAACCGTCAGCACAGTCTTGCCCCGGTACTTGTCGTCGATCTTTTCCGATGGTTGCAACAGACTCCGCAGGATTTCCTCACGCGTACGCTGAGCACCAATGCCGCTGAGATCCGGCCCCACTTCGACGCCAATTGCACCAATCTGGTGACACTGTCGACAATTCACGTCCGCCGACTCGACGAACTGACGACGACCAGACTCCGGATCACCGTTGATCGCCAAGAGTTTGATTGGATCGATCGAAGTTCCCAGTCGCTTGATTCGCTGCTCCGCTGGCAAGTATCGTTCGAACAAATCGCGTGTCGAGCTCGACGCACTCGCCGCTGCGACCGTTGCGATCTCGCGTCGGACGGCCGGCGCAACTGTTTCACTGCAACATGCCGCTGAAAGCGTGATCGAGTCCTCCAATGAATCGAATTGTCGCAGAGTCCACGCAACATCGGATGATGAGAGCGGAGTCTGACATGCGATTAGACGCTGTTGGATTTCGGCAGCATGGGCACCCGCGTTTTCGCCGCCAAGCGAAACGATCCAGTCATGGACTAGCCGAATACCACGTTCGTCCAGCAGGTTTGGCCCAAACTGTGGCATGTGACCACGTCCACTTTTGGCCAATCGGTACAACAACACACTCTGCTCGGGATGCCCCGATGCAACCACCCGTGAATCGGTCAGACCAAACTCGCCTTGCGTCGGCTTCGCATCCACCAAGTCCAACTCAGCCAGCGGCTTGTTTCCCACCAACTCGAACGCCGCCGTCCCGCCGCCACCCCGACGATGACAGTGAGCACAATTCATGTGTAAGTAGCTGCGAGCGCGATCATGCAACGATTTCGATTCGTCGTCCGGGGAAGCGAGGGGCGCCGCAGGTTCGATCGCAGCATCAAATAGACCGAGTGAATCGAATCGATCAAGCTGATTTCCCTGGTGATGATTTGACGAACGATTGAGCTGGTTGATCTTGAAACCATGAATCGTACTTGCACTCCAGATATGGCAGAGCGAGCATTCATCGCGACTGGCGTGATGCCAGGTTTGCTTTCTCAGGCCCCCCTCAATCCTTGGATCGACGATGACCAACTCACGGTCCGAGGCGACGTTATCTTGCAGCGTTGCCTCGGTCTGTTCCTCATTCCAAATGTAGTTGTAAGCGTTCCAATCATCGCCATTTCGATGAAGTAACTGCGTCTCGAGTCTCGTTTTCGATGCCGCATCATTGACATCCTTCATGTAGGACACGGTCTTAGCCAACACCGTGTCATGCGGAAAGATGAAGTGCCCTTCGACCTGACCAGTCTTCCAATCACTCTTATCAAAGACGCCCAAACGCCCCATGTCGGGAATCGCGATCCATTGCTCGGAGGTCGTGTGATCGGACCAATGATGAGCATTGATTTCATAGGGGATCACACCGGGAAGAGGCTCCTGTGTCGTAACCGATCGAAACAACCCGGTTTCGCTGAGACGCCTAGGAAAGTCGGCAGAGGCAATCGGCTGAACGTTCTCGATCAACCGATGTACTGTCCCGTCGAAACCGACCACAAGCACTTCACCGTCGTCGTCCAAGGCGAAGCAAATGACCTGCAAGTTGGTATCCGCCAGCTCCTCATGCCACGTGACCTTCTCGCCATCGTGTTTGAGGCCCCAGATTTTTCCGGTCATCCAATCGCCGTAGATGTAGGCTCCCTGCAATTCTGGTAACCGCTCGGATTGCCAGAAGTAACCGCCCGTGATGGACCTCGCCTCGAGGTGATTGTGCTCAACGACTGGTGGCGTAATCGGCACCGAGTCTCGTGCGCCATCTTTCTTGACGACCTGGCTTCCCTCCATGACGCTCCACCCGTAATTACCGCCGCGATCGATGCGGTACACCATCTCCATCATTTCCCAGCCAACGTCACCCGTCCAAAGCGTATCTGTGTTCGGATCGAATGCCATTTTCCATGGGTTACGGAACCCAAACGCCCAGACTTCTCCGCGTGTGTCTTCTCGATCCACAAACGGATTGTCCTCGGGAATTCCGTAGGGCAACCCATCACTTTGATGGTCGACATCGATCCGCAGAATGGACGCCTCCAAATCGCTGAGATCCTGCCCCGTATGTAGCCGGTCTGGCGGGTTCGGATTTTGCCCGTCGCCAACGGAGACGTAGAGATATCCATCTTTCCCGAAGTGCAAACTCCCACCGCTATGACCCTCGCTGTTCCAACCTGCGTAGATCACCTCGGATTTCGGGTCAATGATCGGCACAGAGGGATCAGTCACACGAAAGCGTGACAGTCGCGTACCCGTCGAGGTCTTCGGCTCAGCCGTAAAGGCGATGTAGCACCACGGCTCTTCTGGAAACTTTGGATGGAACGTCACACCATAAATCTGCCCTGACTTTGGCACGGCCTGATGCATGTCCAGCGAAAGCTGAGGCGAACGCCCGTCCTCCGTCCGAGCGAAGGAGTGAAGCTTTCCCGGCTGACAAACGATCCATCTTTCAGTGCCAGGCACACGCGTCATTTCGGTCGGACGATCAAGCTCGACATCCGCCATCACCTGTTGAACGGTGTAGGGCAACGGAGGGTCAGGCGTTCCCCTCACCTTCGAAGTAACCCACGGGTGTCGTTGCGACACACCGGCCTGATCCGGCTCAGAAGCCGACGAAGGCTGGCTCCCGCATGGAGGCCATAGACACACGGGAGCGACCGACATCAAGACCAGCAAAACTCGGCGGTAGACCGACCGACGGAAATAAGGATTGGACGATAAGATTTTCATGACCGGTAGTGTAACAGGAT
>JBPCVD010000059.1:0-2760 GCA_051010815.1 Rubripirellula sp. | reverse complement strand
CGCGAGCTGGTGGATGTTGCGGCGCGACGGAATCGTACGTTGTTTGTGGGCCACGTCTTTCTGCACTCATCGCCTGTGACCAAATTGCGCGAGATGATTGAGTCAGACGAGCTGGGTGCGATCAACTACATCAGCAGTCGTCGTCTGAATCTGGGGCCCGTTCGGAAGGACGTCAGTGCGTTGTATGACTTGGCTCCGCATGACATCTCCATGATGCTTTACTTGCTTGGTCAGAAGCCTACCTCCGTCACCTGTACCGGATTTGATCGACTGAATCCAGGAATCCACGACGTCTGCAATCTGAGTATGTCGTTCGAAGGAAATCGGATGGGCATGATTCATGTCAGCTGGCTTGACCCGCGTAAAGAACGGGTTTTGACGGTGGTGGGTGACAAAAAGATGGTGGTTTATGACGATCTTGAGCAGGAGAAAATCAAAGTCTTCGACAAGGGGATTGATAAGCCCAGCAGCACGAGCGGCGACTTCGCTGATTTCCAACTGTCTTATCGCCATGGTGGAAGTTACAGCCCGTTCATCAAGGAGCGCGAGCCGTTGAAGGCGGAGTGTTCGGAGTTCATTCGCTGTATCGACGAAGGCGACATTCCGCTCACTGATGGCGTGAACGGACTGCACGTGGTCGAGGTGTTGGAAGCTGCACATCAATCGCTGATGCAAGGTGGTCAGCCCGTAGAAATTGCCTCACTCCAGCCGGTCACATGATTCATCCCCAAGCACTCGTCGACGACGCTGAGCGAATCGGCCTCGGCACCAACGTTTGGGCTTTCGCTCACGTGATGTCAGGTGCGCGAGTGGGGAATCATTGCAACATCGGGGATCATGCCTTCGTCGAGTCTGGCGCGGTGATTGGCGACAACGTCACTGTGAAAAACTGCGTCTTGGTTTGGGAGGGAGTTCGAATCGAGGATGACGTGTTTGTCGGACCTCGGGTGACGTTCACGAATGACCGGTCGCCGAGATCACCTCGCATGGGTGTGGCAAAACAAAGATATGAACGCAAGGAACATTGGTTGGCCGAGACGGTCGTTCGTCAAGGTTGCTCGATCGGCGCCGCATCGACAATTTGCCCCGGCGTGGAGCTGGGCTGTTTCTCAATGGTCGCGGCGGGATCAGTCGTCACGAAAGACGTGGCACCATTCAGTCTTGTGATGGGAACACCGGCCAGGCATACGGCCTTTGTTTGTCGTTGCGGACAAAAGCTTGACGGGGACTATAGAGAATCCGATTGCCGCAGTTGTGGCGAGACCGCAGTGTGCCGATCTCGCTATGCCCAAGACGCTGCGGCGGCCCCATCAGAAACGGGCACTGCGGCGAACCCACTTGCAGCAGACGCTGGGCCGTCCAGCGCAAACGCGACACCAAGTATTGAATCCTAAAGACGCGATCGTCCCCGCGATCATTTTTACTCCCTGATTTGCACTCCAAGAGCTAAGAGCGAAGAACGATGAACCCGACGAGCAAGATGGCTCCCATTCCCCTTGTTGATCTGCAGACACAATCTCGCGCGATCAAAGAAGATGTGCTGCGACGGATGGGGGATGTCATTGACGGCGCGCGTTACATCTTGGGGAAGGAAGTGCAGGAATTCGAAGCGCGATTCGCGGATTACTGCGGCACAGATCATTGCGTCGGAATGGCCAATGGGACGGAAGCCATTCACATGGCATTGCGTGCCTTGAATATCGGTGCAGGCGACGAAGTCATCACTGCCGGAAACTCCTTTGCCGCTACGGCTTTCGCAATCGCTTACGCCGGCGCGGACGCTGTGTTTGTCGATGTCGATCCGAACGACTTCAACATTGATGTGACGTTGATCGAGCAGGCCATCACCGAGCGAACCAAGGCGATCATCCCCGTCCATCTGTACGGACAACCGGCCAGGATGGAGGAGCTCATGGAGATCGCCCGCCGGCACGGTTTGAAAGTGATCGAGGATTCGGCGCAAGGGCATGGTGGCGAACTCAATGGACAACGCTGTGGATCCTTCGGCGATATCGGGTGCTTTAGCTTCTATCCAGGTAAGAACTTGGGTGCTTTCGGAGACGGCGGCGCGACGGTGACGAATGATCCCGCGTTGGCCGAACGATTGCAGTTGCTGCGTAACTACGGTCAGAAACAGAAGAATCGACACGACATGTTGGGCTACAACTGTCGACTCGACACCATGCAAGCGTGTGTGCTGCTATCCAAGATGGATCACATCGAGAAGTGGACTGAGCAGCGACGGACGGTCGCCGACTGGTATCGGGAGGAACTGGCGGATGCCGATTTGCGGCTGCCTGCGGCTCACGGTGATTCGCGTCATGTCTATCACCTGTTCGTGGCCCGGACGCCGCATCGTGACGAGATGATCGCTTCGCTTGCTGAGCAGAATATCTTCTGTGGCGTTCATTACCCCAATCCGCTCAGTACCTCGCAGCCGTTCATCGATGCACCGTCGATCCCAATGGGGTTGCCAGTGTGTACTCAACTAGCGAAAGAAATCGTCTCGCTGCCGATGTACCCAGAAATGACTCGGGACCAGGTTGTTCGCGTGGCATGCTCCGTGCGACAAGTATTGTCGCAAAAGGAGGTGTCCTATGAGTTCATCTAAATCAGAACTGACGGTGAAGGATTTCGAGACCAGCCATCATCTGCCGGTCCCAGTCACCCAAGCTTCCGCGCAGTGGGCACCGATTGCTTCGGAGCCTGATCGAGCCTTCGATTTGGGCGCGTGCTTGGAGATCCCCTTCATGCACAAGA
>JBPCVD010000058.1:0-15686 GCA_051010815.1 Rubripirellula sp. | reverse complement strand
GGACAAGCTATTGATCGGTCTTCCCGATGGCGGTGAAGTGGAATGCGTTTTATTGCGTGATGGTCCGCGACGCAGCATTTGCGTTAGCAGTCAGGTTGGCTGCGCGATGGGATGCGTCTTTTGCGCCAGCGGCTTGGATGGCGTCGATCGGAATCTGACCACCGGGGAAATACTTGAGCAAATGCTGTTGTTGCAGTCTCGCTTGGCAGAGGGCGAGCGTCTGAGTCACATCGTGATGATGGGCATGGGAGAACCGCTGGCGAATCTCGATCGTGTGCTCGGCGCGCTGAATGTCGCGCGAAGCAGCGATGGGCTTGGGATCAGTCCTCGGCGAATCACCATCAGCACGGTGGGACTGCCTCCCGCGATTGATCGGCTATCCAAGAACGGCACACCGTACAACTTGGCAGTCAGTTTGCATGCACCGAATGATCAGTTGCGAAGCGAACTGGTTCCGGTGAATACCAAAATTGGCATCGACGCGGTGCTCGACGCCGCCGACCGATACTTCGATGCTTCGGGTAGACGTTTGACGTTTGAATACGTGCTATTAGGCGGCATCAACGATTCCGGCGATCATGCGCGTCAACTGGTCAAGCTGTTGCGGAATCGAACCGTCTTGTTGAACGTTATCCCTTACAATCCGGTGGAAGGGTTGCCTTACGTGACGCCCAGTAAATCTTCGATCGCCGAGTTTCGACAGGCGTTGGAAACGGGCGGCGTCAACGTCAAATTTCGTCAGCGTAAAGGCGACGATATCGATGCGGCGTGCGGACAACTCCGCCGCAATCGGGGTTCCGCTCCGTCGAAATGAATCGCTTGGCGACCCTCTTTTTTCGTGACAGTCCCACGCTTGTTTGGATAGGTTGATCGTGATGCGGGTAATGACAGGCCTTGGTTTGATCTTGATGATGGTCTCCACGAGTCCCGCGCAATGGAAGTTGCCCGAAGACTCCATGTTGACGCGTTGGGGAAAGACAGTGAGCCCCGACAATGCTTGGCAAGAGTATCCGAGGCCACAGTTTCGTCGCGAAGCCAAGTGGGAGAATCTGAACGGGCTGTGGGATTTCGCTGTGACCCAATCGGCCGATGTCCCCACCGAGTACGAAGGCCAAATCCTCGTCCCCTATTCGATCGAGTCTGCCCTGAGCGGTGTCCGTCGCATGCTCGATCCCAAGGAAACGCTGTGGTATCGAAGGTCGTTTGAGCACGCAACGCCGCAGGGGCATCGAACGCATCTGCACTTCGAGGCGGTCGACTACGAGTGCAACGTTTTTGTGAACGGTCAGGAAGTAGGGGCTCACGTCGGCAGCAGTGACCCTTTCAAGTTTGACATTTCGGATGCCTTGCGAGCGGGCGAGAACGAGTTGATTGTTCGGGTGGTTGATCGCACTGCGCCCAGCCAAACGTTGGGAAAACAGACGCTTCGGCCGAAAGGAATCTACTACACCAGAGTTTCCGGGATCTGGCAGACCGTATGGCTGGAGGATGTTCCCCAGCGGCACTTTCGAATGGTGAAAATGAAACCGCGGATTTCGGAAGGCACCCTTCGTGTGCTGCCGACCTTGGCAGGTGACCCGCTTCCGAATGAGCAGATTCGTATCACGGTTCGTGACGAGTCGGGAGAAGTCGGGGTCGCCGATGCAGCGTTAAGCGTTCGCATTCCCAATGCAAAACTTTGGACACCCGATACACCCCACCTCTACGACATCACGCTGGAACTGCTCGATGGGGACCGCGTGGTCGACACCGTTGAGTCGTACGCAGCGATGCGAGAGGTCGGAGTCCAACGGGGTCCAGCGGGGCACATTCGAATGACTCTCAACGGAAAAGCGGTCTTTCACTACGGTCCGCTCGACCAGGGTTGGTGGCCGGATGGACTGCTGACGCCGCCGAGTGACGAGGCGATGCGATTCGACGTCGATTATTTGAAGCGTGCCGGATTCAACATGATCCGCAAGCACATCAAGGTTGAACCGCGACGATTCTATTCCTACTGCGATCGCGTGGGGATGATGGTTTGGCAAGACATGCCCAGCACCGGCGGACGTCCTTTCTGGAGTAAGTTGGCCCCCAATCCCGTCGAAGATGAATGGCCCCTGGATCAGCATGAGCAGTTCATGACCGAACTGAAGGCGATGGTGAATCAGTTGCGAAACCATCCGTCGATTGTGATGTGGGTTCCCTTCAACGAGCGATGGGGGCAACACGAGACGGTGCAGATCGGGCAGGCGATGGAGAACTTGGACGTGACTCGATTGCTAAACATCGCCAGCGGAGGCAACTTCTTTCCGGTGGGCGACGTTGTCGATCGTCACAACTACCCCGAACCGATGTTCCCGTTTGAGAACAAGCGTTGGAACGATTACGTCAAGGTGGTGGGAGAGTTTGGCGGTCACGGATACGTCGTGGCTGGTCATCAGTGGAACCCCGAGATGCGGAACTGGGGCTATGGCGATTTGCCTCAGACGAAAGCCGAGTATCAGCAGCGTTACCGCAAGTCATTTGAGGAGTTGATGAAGCTCCGCCGACGCGGCGTGGCCGGCGGGGTCTACACGCAAACGACCGACGTCGAGGGCGAGGTGAATGGTCTGATGACCTACGACCGCGAGGTTCAGAAGATGACGGCGGACGAATTGTCAGAGCTACATCGAGCGGCCAAGTTCTAGGTGACGATGTCGGGCGTGAGGGAAGTTGGCTTTGCCGGCGGCGCTCTACGCCAGACCCCACTGTTTCCTCAAGAACCACTCGGCAGACAAGGCGCCAGCAAACAGCACGAATAGTATCCATCCGCTGAGCGGCCCATCCCCGAGTCGAAACCGTTCGACGACAGGAGTCTCGGCTTGGCGACGACGTTGTTTGATTGTTTCGATCAGCTCGTCGACTTCGTCCGGTGGAAAGGCGTCACCCCCATGTTTGGAGGTCAGACTCGCGAGTTGCTGCAGATAAACAGGGTCCGCCATGGGCTGGGCCATTTCACGACTTTCGTCGATCACTTGAAAGGCGAGTTCTTCGGTCGGCGGCGAGTCGGTCGGTTGAGCCGGTCGAACTCGGAGGCGATAGAACCCCGGTGTGAGGACCGGTATTCGTCCTCGAATCGCGTTTCGTGCCGGTTGCGACGATCGAGCACTTTGACTTTCTGTGCTGACATTCAGCAGCGTGACGGCATCCGACTCATCGACCACCTCGGCGATCAGTGAGAGTGGCGAGCCCCCGTCGTCCAGCGATTGAACGGATGCGCGAAACTCAGGCGGTTCCTCGAGCGAGAATCGCCGCGCGTCCATTTCGATCAAGATTTTATCTTCCGTCGTATCCTGGCGTGAGAGTAGCCAAAGAATCAACTGACGCCAGAAACGACGGTGCACTTCGCTTTGGCCTGCGCGCCACCATCGCCATGTCGAATCGAAGGCGAGTGCTGCGGTACGTCCCCCGCCATATTCGCCCACCACCAGCAGGGGATCTTGTTGCTGGGTTTGCAGCAGCACAATCACACCCGGCGCGATTTTGGGATCAAGCAAACGATTGGCACCAAGGAGCTGAGGCAGTTGTTGCCAAGTGGCTTGCAGGTCGTTGCCACCAAGATCCGTGATCGGATGCGTCCGCGCAAGTTCGATGGTGAGCGGGCCTGCGATTTGAGTCTCATCATCGACGGTGCCGACCCCAGGTGATCGTCTTCGCGACGCGTCCATCTGTACCGGAATCACATCGGCCAGTGGTGAATCGGCGTAGCCGCCGGCGCCGTAAGATTGGAAACCACCCAAGATCAATAGCCCGGCGCCCCCGGAAATGGCTTCCGCGAGTTCGCCGAGTTGCTCGTCGCCCAAAGCTTCGGCATCCAGGTCGCCCAAAATGTAAACGTCGTACCGACCAGGTTGAAACGCGTCGTCCAGATCGACCGGCCACTGGCCGGACGTATCCGTGGGGATCCATCGATAGTTCAAGTCAAGGTCTGGAAACCGCCGCAACGATCTTCGCAGGAACGTTTGCTCCAGTCGCGGTGTTCCCTCTAAGTACAGAATGCGACCACCACCTTCGCGCACATCGACGAACGCCGTTTGCGTGTTGTTGGTCGTCACCAGTTCGCCATCCTGCACGACGGCTTCGACCTTGAGCCGATAGGTGCCAGGGTCGGGCGCCAGGATCGGCAACGTGATTGAAGAAACTTGCGTCGCATCGGTGGGGGCTATTTGTCGCGTCGCGATTTCGGAAACTTGCCCATCGCTGCTGATCCAGGAAAGCTTCACCGGGACGTCGATTCCGGCCATTCCTCGGGTGACCAACTGGAAGTCAATGTCGACTTGATTGCCGGCGAATAGTTGGAAGCTCTCGGGCAAGGCATCGATTGCGGCGTCCCTTGAGGCAGACGCACCACCGGCGGGTCCGATGGGGACTGTCCAGAGCGGGACGCCTAGCGAATCAAGCGTTTCGACGACGCGTTGTGCACCGGCCCCCTGCAAAGGAGCCGTCTGTGTGCCGTCGCCCATCAGCACGATGCCTGCGATCGGTTGACCCTCTGACGCTTGCATGGCCGCCAACGCCGCATTCGATAGATCCGTCAATTCGCCGTCAGGAGTTTCGGAGTCCAAAGTTGACGCATTGACCGTAGAAAATGGACGGGCATCTGAGTCGTATGCGAGCAGGCGAACGTTCAGGGAGGGGTCGAGGCCGACGATGCTGTTGGCCAGTCGCTTCCAAACTTCGGTTTGCGATTCCCACCGTGTGCTTCCATCACCATCGGGCAGCGTCATGCTTCGAGACGTGTCGACCGCGACGACCAGTGCCGCATCTGCGGGACGGTTGTCGGTGCGGAAGAATGCAGGGCGAAAAGCGGCCAGGAGGAGCATCGCGGCCGCCAGTAGGCGAAGCGCGATGAGCCACCGTCGATGAGTGCGGTTCTCTGTCGGGGGCGTGACATACAGGATGACTCCGACCGTGACGACGGCCACTGCCAGTGCCAGCAGTAGCGAGCCGTAAATCGGTTCGAGGGCAAATGAAGTCATCGAATCGCGGGTATCCGTTTCCTTTGGATGATGAAGCTAAGCTTCGTTGGGAACGTGTCCCGGCACAACCAACACTGGGTGGGGGCTGCGACGAATGCGGTCTTGAACAAATCCTTGCCCAAACCGATCATCGACCTCCAATGGCATCACCAACAGCATGCGGCGTGATTCATTCAACGGATTTGGCGGCGCAATTTCGCCGGCGACCGGCCGCAACTGATACGTCATGCCTAAGGACGACGCAGTCTTGGCCATCGCGCCGTGGATCGCGTGATGTGTCTTCGTCAATGCCTCGCTGAATTGTTCGGGCTCCAGCTTGGCGTCGGGTTGCAAAGCTTCGACAATCGACCGGATGTTCTCGAATTGCTCTTTCTCGATCACGAGGTTCAGTGTCACAGTTGCGGACTCGTCAGCAAGTCCGAAGGTCCAGGCTGCTGCCCGTGATTCCAATTCACATTCACTGCCAACAATCATCGCGACGGCGTGGGCACATTGTTCGAGTCGTTGATCATCTCGCCGAGTGACAAGAATCGGAACGGAGCACCGCGATAGCATGACGTCGATGACGGTGCCCGCACTGTCAGCTCCAACGGTTTCAAACGATCGACCATACGGACTGGGAACGATCACCAAATCGACCGCATGCTCCTTCAACGCTGCGAGAATCGCGTCGTAGGAATCACCAGGTTTCTTTTCAATGGGGCGAGCCCCCGAGACCTCGGCTGCTCGCGAGACGGCTAAGTCTCGCTCGTCCTCGAGTCGGCTATCTCGAGCGTCCAAGACCAACGTTTCAGTATCGAAGCGTTCACGCAGATAAGACGCCGATGCAACACTGTTGTTGTCTTGGGACGAGCCATCCAGCACCAACAACACGCGAGACGGTTTGATTGGCAAGATCGTCGCGGCGGGTCCAACTTGCGCCTTCTCGAATATCCGCATGGAAGCATCGACCTGTCGGTCGAGTTCGTTCGAATCGGATCCTGTACTCATGATTTCAATCGGATAGTGGATGCCAAGTATTGCAAAAAATGACGAGTGGTCCGCTCCGGCTAGTGACTCGCCAGAGACGGAATCCAGCCTTGTTGGTACAAGAAACCAACGTACAGGATGGCGCCCAGCACCTGGACCAGCATGATCGTTCCACCGAGCTTGAGGAACATGCCCCAGCCAACTCGTTCGTTTGCCTCACGCTTCAATGCGTAGATGGCAATCACACACGAGATCGATCCGATCGGGGTTCCGTTGCCTCCCAGATTGCAGCAGATAATCAACGTCCACCATAACGGTTCCGCGGGAACGGTGTCGCCCGAAACGTCACGTACGATCGGGATCAGCGTCGCCGCGACCGGAATATTGTCGACGATTGAACTCGCGACCGCTGAGAAAATGCCAAGCAACGGAATCAAGAGCATCATGTCGTTGTCTGAAAAGGCGATGACCTGTTGGGCAACCCATGACAATGCACCCGTTTCCTTGACACAGCCAATGATGATGAACAGACCCATGAAGAACATGATGACAGTCCAGTTCACCTTTTGAATCGCGTCCTCGACGCCTTTTCCGGCGAATAGCAACGCGGCAGTCGCACCGACCATCGCCACAAAATCCATCCCGACGCCGAGTTGCTGTGCGAAGACGAATCCAAGCACGGTGCCGAAAAGGATCAATCCACTCCGAAGAAGCACTTTGCGGTCTTCGACCATTGCCCAAGGATCAAAGGTCTCGATTTGCTCTCGAAGCAGGCGCTGTTCCTCGGCCGTTTGTTTCCAGGGTAGATCGTTTCGAAAAAAGAACCTCAGCATCACGATCGCGACACCCAGACTGACCACCGCGTAGGGCAGCGAAACCTTCAGGAAGTGTGAGTAAGGGATTTGGGCCGCCGTACCAATCATGATGTTGGGGAGACCGCTCGCAAAGGTCGCGATCGCTCCGCTGTTCGCGCAGATCGCGACGCTCAGGAGCAGCGGGACCGGTTTGTAATTGAGGGAGCGACAAATCACCAACACGAGCGAACTGAGAATCAACATCGCGGGGACGATGGTCAGGACCGCGACAAAGAGGAACGTCACCAAGCAAAGCGTCAGGAATAGGGTCGACGCACGTCCGCCTGTGAATCGCACGATCCACATCCCAAGAAAGTGAAACAGACCGCTCTTGCCAATGACGTCAACAAGAATGCCCGTTCCAATAATCACCACAAAGATATCGAGGTCTTCCTCGAGCATGTCGTAAATCTTCTCGTACTCGAAGAGTCCGAGTGCCAACGAGAGAGTGACCAGAACGACGGCGCCACAGAGAGCTGCGACGGTTTTATGGAGTGGCTCGATCGCGACGCCAACGTAAGTTGCCAGCATGATCGCGGCAAAGAGAACCATGATCCACGTGGAAGCTGGTTCAGCCGGCGTCTCTTCAATGGCGGATGCGAGACATTGCAGTGAACCGGGAATCAGTCGAGCACCAGAGGCAAACATCGTCGACTTTCACATGCATGGATGGTGTATGCGAGGCTTGGGCGAATGCAAAGGCTAGCGCTTGGCGGGCGATTCAACAATCCCGGTCCCGAGACCGGTTGGCGCCGCGGACCCTCGGAGGAGGTCACTGCGGGAAGAATTGCGTGATGCGACGGGCCTATCGCTGTCGCGTTTGGCAGGAATGGCAGACGTAGAGGCGTCGAGCAGCGAGTTCGATGGTCTCGATGTCGCCTCCGCACCGCGGACAGTCTGACTTGCCGTAGATTCGAAACCGGTCTTCGCCTTCGACCTGAGTCAAGGGCATGCCGGCTTCCTTGGCGGTGACTGCAATGATGCGGCCGTATTTGAGACCTCGCTTCATCATTGTCGTAAGCGAACGCCAGAGAAGATCGAACGTGGGCTTCGTGAGGTTGGTCCCTGGCACATTCGGATCAATTTCAGTTTCGAACAGAATCTCGGCGCGAAAGATATTTCCGACTCCCGCGATCAGACTCTGGTCGAGCAGCAATGCCCCGATCGGCTTGCGACTTCGCGAGATTTTCTCCCAAACCTCTCTCTTTGTTCCTCCGCCAAGAGGGTCAGGTCCGAGACGATCGATCACCGCCTGTTGTTCTGTGCGGTCGATCAGCCGGCATGTGGTCGGGCCGTTCAAGTCGAGGGCGGAATCGGTGCCAATCATTCGCATTCGAACTTGTCCAACCGGCGCTGGCGGCGGGCTGTCGAACTCGCGGAACTTACCGTATCGCCCCAAATGAACGTGAACGATCAAGTTGCCGTCGAACTCATAAAACATGTGTTTGCCAACTGCCCGTACGGTGTCGAGTACGCGGCCGCTGACTCGTCGGGCACCTGGACGAAACCTACCTTGTGGGCTGGTGACTCGCACATGCTGGCCACCGAGTCGCTCGCGATGCTGCTGGGCAAGGAAGTGAGTTTTGTGGCCTTCGGGCATCGGCAGACATCAGCGAGAGTTGGGAACGACAACCCCAAATTATCGCTGTGAGTCAACACCGCTGCTCTGAGGTGATGGGTTCCAGCAACAGACAACCACTACTTCACTGCATCTTCTTCAACAGGTTTTGCAGGTGCGTTCATCATGGCCGTCATGCGACGATGCAATTCTGAACGCAGCGGTTCCGGTGCAATTGAAATCGCCAGGCGATAGTTGGCGCGGGCCATCCGCTTGTTGCCCGTCGATTCACCTTGCTCCGCACGGCGCAAGTACTGTGCGAGCTTCCGCTGTTGAAGCGAAGCCTGGGACTGTCGCAGCGAGGACATTTGTTGCTGACCAATTTGTTGGGCAGCTTGTTGAGCCGATTCCAGCGGAGCTGTGGCGACCGCATAATCCCCAACGACTGGCGTGAACCCGATTACGAATGGCCGAACGACTCCAGAGGAAAGGCTTCCCGGGTAACCATCCATAGTTGTCAGCGATGGTGTTGTGCTGCTGATCGACCGGCTACTGCCCTGCGCGAAATTGAATCCCAAGCCACCTCGGACTCCGCCACCTGCAAAACCAACGCCGCCGCTTAGTCCGCCGCCAGTGGCTCCTCCGAAGGGTGGAAGTAGAGGGCCGCCTCCGCCAAAGTTCGCGAACCAGTTCTTGCCCTGAAGGGACCAACCGATCGTGTTGCTCTCGAAGTAGTGCGAATCGATCGAGTTGAATGGGGTGGAGGTGGTCACCATTTGAGCCTCGCTGGGCGAAGACCAAACGAAGCATGCGAAACCAAGAATTGCAGTTGTGGCAAAACGGACCATAGATTTGCTCCCGGGATGAGTGTCTCGATTGTACGGGCGGCGATGGTGGGAGCCAACTCGGTTTTTGGGATCGACGCAGACGCGATATGTGAAAAGAGGCTGAATGCGGGGTGAGGCGGTGAGGGTGGCGGCGGCTTTCCTAGCGAGGGTTCGTGGGATTCGCGGGTGCTTTCATTAGATTCGTCGACCGGTGGGTCGAGTCCACCTTCGGACCCATCGTTGGCCCCTTTCCTGTGTGGCGAACTGATCCTGGCGGTTTTCGAGGCTCGCCTACCCGTTTAAATTGGTCCCCAACCATTTTCCGTTTGATCTTCCATTTTCCGTTTGATCTTCGCCTCCCCTCTGCTGCCGAACTCATGAAGCAAGTCAGTCTGTTCACCGATGGTGCTTGTAGTGGCAACCCAGGGCCCGGCGGTTGGGCGTTCATTTTGCGTTGCAACAAGACCGAAAAGGAGCTTGAACGCAGTGATGGCGATCCGCAGACGACGAATAACAAGATGGAACTGATGGCGGTGATTCGCGGGTTAGAGGCGCTCAATGAACCCTGTGATGTCACCCTGTTTGCCGACAGTAGTTATGTGCTTCAGGGCATGAGCAGTTGGATGGCTGGCTGGAAGAAGCGGGGTTGGAAACGGAAGGATGGATCCAAGTTGGTTCCGGTCAAGAACGTGGAATTGTGGAAACGTTTGGACGAGCTGATGGTCCAGCACAACGTCCAATATCAGCATGTCAAAGGGCACGCTGGACACGTCGAAAATGAGCGTTGCGACGAGCTTGCCGTCGCGGCTTATCAGAAGTACCTGGAAAAGAAGTGAAACAGGCGCTTTTTACGGTGTTTTGAGGGTCGAATCCAAGCGATCCCCAATCGCGGAAAGTAAGGAAAAACGCTAGAATTCGGGATTCGCACAGAGACGTGTGCCCACTCGGATTCAACCTCTTCTTTGCAGGTCTTCATGAGCGACGCTCCCGATACGGATTCCCCCGCCGAAGATAAGCCCGCCTCTACAATTCCCGCTGCTAACTCGGAATATACCGAGAAGGATCTGCAGCACCTTTCCGACCTGGAGCACGTCCGGGAGAGGCCCGGAATGTATATCGGCGACACCGCCACACGTGGTCTTCACCACCTTGTGTATGAGGTGGTCGATAATTCGATTGACGAGGCGATGGCGGGATTCGCCAAGACGGTTTCGGTCACCGTTCACACCGATGGCAGCGTCACGGTTGAGGACGATGGACGCGGAATCCCCGTCACAAAACACGAACAGCTTTCCGAAGAACTGGATCATGAAGTTAGCACCCTGGAGGGGGTGATGACGGTCCTAAAGTTTGGTGGCAAGTTCGAAAAGGGAGCCTACCAGACGTCGGGTGGTCTGCATGGCGTCGGCGTCACCGTCGTTAACTTCTTGAGCCAATGGGCGGAGGCGGAAGTCAGTCGCGACGGCTTCACGTGGACGCAAGAGTACGAACGTGGGGTGCCGACCGGACCTGTGCAGAAGGGTCGAGCGACGAAAAAAACCGGCACGAAGACGACGTTCAAAGCGGATAACCAAATTTTCAGCGTGATGAAGTTTAACTTCGACACGCTATACAAACGCCTTCAGGAACTTGCGTTCTTGAACAGTGGCGTGCACATCAAGTTCCACGACGAGCGAAACGGCGAAGGCGGCGATTTCCAATATGAACGTGGCTTGATCGAGTTTGTCGAGCATCTCAATCGAGCCAGCGATACGATCCATAGTGACGTGATTCAAATCGTTGGTGAGAAGGATGGGACACAATACGAAATAGCATTGCAGTACAGCACCGAGTTCACCGAGAACGTGCAGTCGTATGTGAATAACATTCATACGATCGAAGGCGGAACGCATGTGTCTGGTTTTCGCAGCGCATTGACGCGGACGCTGAACAACTACGGCAAGAAAGAAAACCTGTTCAAAGGTGTCACGCCCGGCGGTGACGATTTCCGCGAGGGTATCACGGCCGTGATCAGTGTTCGCGTGCCGCATCCTCAGTTTGAGGGCCAGACCAAGACGAAGCTTGGCAATAGCGAAGTCGATGGCATCATCAGTGCCGGTGTTGGTGAGCAACTCAACAAGTACTTTGAAGAGAATCCGCGTGTTGCGCAAACGATCGTACGCAAGGGATTGTTGGCCGCAGAAGCTCGCGAGGCAGCCCGCAAGGCCAAGGACTTGTTGCGAAAACGGAAGGATGCTCTGGGTGGTGGCGGATTGCCCGGCAAGCTCCGGGATTGCATCAGCAAGAATCGCGACGAATGTGAGCTGTACCTTGTCGAGGGTGATTCGGCTGGTGGATCAGCCGAGGGTGGCCGGATGCGCGAGTTCCAGGCGATCTTGCCGCTGCGGGGTAAGATCATCAACGCCTACAAGAGTCGCGAAGCGAAGGTCCTGGAGAACCAAGAGGTCCAGTCGATGATTCAGGCGATCGGTACCGGAATTGGTGCCGACCAGGACCTGACGAAACGCCGATACGACAAGATCGTCATCATGACGGACGCCGACGTCGATGGAAGCCATATTCGCACGCTGTTGTTGTGCTTCTTCTATCGGCAGATGTACGAGTTGGTGGCGAGAGGACATGTGTACGTTGCCCAACCACCACTTTTCCGAGTGCAGCAAGGCAGGAATCGCTATTACATCCAGTCCGATGGTGAGATGAAGGCTCAGTTGTTGGAACGTGGCTTGAACGACACGGTCTTTGAGGCAGAAGATGGACGCCGTGTCGAAGGTGACAGCATGCGAGCCCTCTGCACGACACTGGCAGCAATGGAAGAGTCGATTCTGGCGTTGGAGCAACATGGGATTAGCCTGCGAGCTCATGCATTGCGGCTCGATCCAGTCACAAATAAGCTGCCCGCACTGCTCCTGACTCATGGAAACGAAGAGCATTGGTTCCACTCACAGGACGAGGTGGAAAAGTATCTCAACGAACATGGCCTGAGCCTCGATATTGAGCAGGATGAGCCGGAGGAGTCGGAGGAGCAAGGCGATCTTGATCCCGATGCAAGCAGTAGCGAGGAGGAGGTCGAAGAGGTACCGATGGCTCACCTCTCTGAGCTGCATGAGGTCCGTACAATCAACAGCGCGTTAAAAGAGCTCCTTCCACTTGGCTTCAATGTTGACGATCTGATTCCCGCCGAGCGTACGGGATCGACGACCGCCAGGTTTGAGTTGATTCGTGGTGAGGATATGCGTCGCCCTCTAGTCGACCTCCGGGATCTGTTGCCCGAGGTTCGTGCTGCGGGTGAAAAAGGTTTGCAAGTCACCCGCTTCAAAGGATTGGGTGAAATGAACGCGGAAGAGCTTCGCGAGACGACCTTGGATCCGGAGAATCGAACCTTGTTGAAGGTCAATTTGACGGATGCTGGAGCGGCCGATGAAATGTTCCGTCTGTTGATGGGAGACAAGGTCGAACCTCGACGCGAATTCATCGAGAAGCACGCGTTGGACGTACGTAACCTGGATGTCTAGTCCTTCGACGAAGGTGACTTTTTGAATCGACTCGCCACTTCGCTGAGCCCCTATTTGCTTCAGCACAAGGGCAACCCGGTCGATTGGTACCCTAGGGGTGCGGAAGCCTTTGAGGCTGCGATTCGCGACGACAAGCCGATCTTTTTGTCGGTCGGTTATGCCGCATGTCATTGGTGCCACGTGATGGAGCATGAGAGCTTCGAGAACGTGGCGATTGCATCGATGCTGAACGACCACTTTGTGTCGATCAAAGTGGATCGTGAAGAGCGTCCCGACATCGATCAGGTCTACATGAATGCGGTGCAGTTAATGACTGGTCGTGGCGGTTGGCCGATGAGTGTATTTCTGGATCATCAGCGTCGTCCCTTCTTTGCCGGAACCTATTGGCCGCCCGTGCAGAAGTTTGGCATGCCTGGCTTCGCGCAAGTCTTAGAAGCGCTGACCGAGGCATGGAAGAATCGGCGTGATGAGGTGGGGAAACATTCCGGTGAGATCACGGCGTCGCTGCAGCAATTGGCGATCGGCTCATCACCGTCAGACGTTCCGCTGCCTGTTCCGGATGCGGCATTGGCGGCATCGTCGTCGGCCAGATTGCTTGGTGTGCTCGATCGAGAGTGGGGTGGATTCGGCGCCGCGCCGAAGTTTCCACATGCGACTGATTTGGAACTCTTGCTGCGAGTTGGAACGACACAACACAACGAGGCACTCATCGAAGCGGTCGAATTGACGCTCGATCGAATGGCGGAAGGCGGAATTCGGGATCATATCGGTGGAGGCTTCGCTCGTTACAGCGTCGATGCAAAGTGGCTCGTACCGCACTTTGAGAAGATGCTTTACGACAATGCGTTGTTGGCTGAGGTCTACACACGGACCTACCAAGCGACCGGAAACCAAAGGCATGCTGCCGTTGCCCGAGAAACGTTGGATTACATCTGTCGGGAATTGCTTGATCCGGCGGGCGGATTCCACTGTAGCGAGGACGCGGATAGCGAGGGTGTCGAAGGCAAGTTCTACGTTTGGACTCCGGAGGAGGTTGCCCAAATCCTCGGGACCGAGGCGGCAGAAACGTTTTGCACCATCTACGGCATCACCGAACGAGGGAACTTTGAAGGAAAGAACATTCCCCACTTGCCGGGCAAGATCGAGAGTCACGCGGAAGCGTTGGCGCTCGATGTAGCGGAACTCAGCGCAAGTCTTTCGGATCAACGCGAGCAGTTGCGGATCGCGCGAGACGCTCGCGTTCATCCGGGCCGTGACGACAAAATTCTGACGTCATGGAATGCGTTGGCGATCAAGGCATTGGCGACAGGAGGTGGCGTTTTTAATGAACCAACCTATCTCGACGCTGCAGAGAGAGCCTCGCAGTTTCTGGTCGAGAAAATGACTCGCGACGATGGCCGGTTACTGCATGCGTACCGCGATGGTCAGTCGCACCTGGACGGATACGTGGACGACTACGCCTACACGATTGAAGCCTTCATCACTTTATATGAGGCCAACGGGAACGCCCGATGGATTGCCAACGCGGTCAAATTGGCAGAGGCTATGCTGGCCCACTTCGAGGATCGAGAGAATGGCGGTTTCTTTTACACCGCGGACGATGCCGAAACATTGATCGCACGGAACAAGGATTGGCATGACGGCAGCCTCGTCAGTGGAAACGCCGCTGCAGCGATGGGTTTGCTGAGGCTTTCCCGACTGTGTGACCGCGAAGACTTTCGATTGGCAGCGGAACGCACGTTGATCGCAGGGAGTGAGGTGGTCACGACGCAGTCGGCGGCCTGTGCAGCTCTACTATCCGCGTTGGACCGTTATTGGCATGATCAAGAACAACTGGTGATGGCTGTCGCAGACGAGGAGTCGCTCGCCATGATGCGGTCGGCCTTCCTGGCTTCCTATCGACCGCATTGCACCCTGTCTTGGGTTATCGGTGATGCACCACAGTCAGAGTTCGTTATCGCATTGAATCGTGATCGCACGCCTCTGGACGGTGAGCCAACCTTGTATCAATGCAGTCACTTCAGTTGCGCGCAGCCGATTCAGGGTGCGACACTTGCGGAATGGCTGGAATCGCAATCGTCAGGCGGAAAGGTTTGATCCGACGTCGGTGCGATAGGCCGAGAACGCGGGCAACAGGGCTGCGAGCAACGCAAGACACATGACTAGCGGTAGCACAAGCAGTTCGTAGGTGCTGGTTGTGAAGAACCCAACCTGAACTCCCGTTTGCTCCTCGATCTGGCCGGAGTAAAGGGCGATCGCTCCGTGGGCAAGAATCCAGCCGGCGACTGCGCCAATCAATGCCACCAAGAAACTTTCGCAAACAATGATGGCTGTCACGGTGGTCCGACGCGCGCCAAGTGCTCGCATGACGGCGATATCGCGACGACGATCATTCATCGAGTTGTAGATCGAAACCAGGATACCGACCGCCGCCACCACGCAGGTAATCAAGGTGATGGCAAGCAACGCTTTCAATAACGGGCCGACGATCAGGTTCATCAGTTTGTTGATTTCACCGATGGGTGCTGCGGCCTGGGCTTGGATGCCTTCGTTGATCGCGTTTTGCATTGCTGGGGCGAACATGATGTTGCCATTGCGAACCAGGATCGATGTCACTTCTCGCTCGGGAATTGACAACAATCGATATTGATCGGGCTTCTGATTACCATCACTTGTGCCCGTCGTGGCAGTGCCCGCTTCATCTTCGCTCTCATTCACTTGGACGAGACGAACGCCGTGGGTCAAAGCAGGCGAGGCAGCGGAATCATCACTCGCCCCTTGGTTCCCTTCCGCACCTTGGTCGGCGTCATCGGATGAATCTGCGTTCCCCTCTTTCACGTTTTCTTCGATGTCCTCGATGTCCTCGATGTCCTCGACGGCGGCATCATTGGCAGCTTCGGCGTCGATGGCTTCGTCAACGATGTTGTCCTCGACGTCTTCCTCGGACTCAACGGGCTTTGCGTGCC
>JBPCVD010000057.1:0-5335 GCA_051010815.1 Rubripirellula sp. | reverse complement strand
ATCAATCGCATCGCGTAGTAGTGCACGCCACGTTCTTCGCCGACCGAATAAACCGAAACGATATTTGGATGATCCAACGCTGCTACAGCGCGGACTTCGTTGTGAAAACGTTGAACTCCTCGCTCTTGCGCAAGTGCAGCCAGTGGGAGAACTTTCAACGCGACACGCCGCCCCATCGAAATTTGGTGGGCTTCATAAACCACCCCCATCCCGCCGCTGCCAATTTTTCGCACGATCTGGAAATCACCGATCCGCTTTTCCTTGTTGGGAAGGTCAAGTCGGGTTTGAGTTTCCGCATGCGCGCCACCAAGACTCTCTGAGAATCCAGCCTGCGACGTATCGGTGCTACCAGCCAGATGGTGGCGATTCGAAATGCCTCCGTCTTCAGCGATCCCCAGCGAGACCATCGAACTCAAGGCGGGCAGCAACGCTTGGATCTGATCTGCGTGGGCCGGGAAGTGGAGCTTGAGTGCGGCCGCATTGACCTCGTCACCGCGGAAGATCATTTCCGCGATTTCGTCCAGGACCTGATCGAATCCTTCGTCAGCATCTTGCTGAGCCGTCGTATCGCCAAGCGAATTCATGCGCGAGAGCCTCTTGTCTCCGACGCTCTTCTCGCGGAGCCCCGGTCATCGGTGTCGTATTGACGGCAGGATTGGATCAAACAGTTCCGAATTGCCTTCCCCTCATTCTAGCCGTAAACGATCTACCAGTCGGGGTGTCCAGATGGCCACCGGTAGCCCAAATGCTCGTTCCCCAGCCGTTTCCCTCAATGGAAATCCTAACGGGGCGTGCTGCCCAGTTCAGAAGAACCGCGATTCCCCGCGGATTCATCGTTCGTTCCAGCTCCACCCGAGAACGGTGACCGAACGTGTCACGCAGGGGGAAGAGGATTGGTTTTCACAAGGAGGAGACTATGTCGGAACCATTTGAAGCGGGGTGTTACATCTTGGTGATTCACCCCAATCGTACCTTTCGAACGTTGCGGCGATGTTACAAAAAACGATCGGATGCCCAACAGGAAAAGGACCAGCTCTTGGCAGCCAGTCCCGACTCGATCGTGTTCATTCACCGAGCGCGCAATGAAGAAGAACTGAAAGCGAAGCGTTTGGCTCGCCTATGCGTGGTCAGTCATCGTGCAACTTCTCAACCATCGTTCGCGCTACCGGCATGGTAGCCAACAGTTCGTTCTTTGCGGCGTCTTCGTCCACGTTCGAGTGTTACTTCTGCTTCTGAGAGCTCAGCTTTGGAAGATCGACCACCAGGATTTGGGTTGACCCATGGCCAAGAAATGTGATCTTCGATTCGAATTTTCGCCCATCCATCATGCGGACCGTCACGGTGTGCTGTCCCGCTTCGAAATTCAAAACCGGCATATGCCCGAGCAGGTTGATGACTGCATCACCCACGTAAGAGCCGTCGACGTAGAGTTTCGCAACATCAGGTTTGAATGGCATCGTGCCGAGTTGTCGGTTCGCTTCTTCCGGCATGAAATAGAGTCGAAGCGTACTTGTTGATGGCAACGTTTCTGCCTCGTGTCCCCGCACCGATTGCGAGGTCAGGGAAGCGATCGTGAAGGCGAGAAGTACGAATGGGAGACGCAGCATCAGTTTTCTCGTGCGTGAGGGAATTGTTGGTGAGGCTCAGCATACCTGAATATTTACGAAGTTCGTCTTTGGAAGCGGCGTCAGCAAGCCTTCCAAAAACTCAATCGCTGCACCCTGTGACAAGTGACCGACTTGCTGCCCCCGTTGGCTGAGTCAGGACGAATTAGGCCGCGCTAGGTTGAAGCCCCAAAAGCCAAATCGCAGCAGAGAGCATAAAAGAGTGGTTCCGATGCTGGAGTCCACGATCGCGCGGAAACGCGCGATTTCGTTTAGGCTGTTGTGATGAAAATGATGTGGCGGCCGTAAGGTGATGAACCTTCCGGCACGAATCGGCTGGTGCAACAGGAGTGATTGACAATGAAGTTGAGCGTGATGGGTTTGGTGGTATTGGGTGTGCTGACGACGTCGTCGATCGTGGCGGAGCGTCCGGCCAATGTGATCTTGATCATGGCTGACGATGTGAGCTGGGAGTGCTTCGGTTGTTATGGCGCCGAAGATTACGAGACGCCCAACATCGATGCATTAGCCTCTCAGGGCATCAAGTTCGCCAATTGTTATTCCACGCCGATCTGCACGCCGTCGCGCGTGAAGTTGATGACCGGTCAATACAATTTTCGAAACTACACGCACTTTGGCTATTTAAATCCCAAGGACAAGACATTCGGGCACTTGATGCAGGCAGCTGGGTACAAAACTGCAATCGCTGGAAAGTGGCAGCTCAACGGCTTGTATCACGAAGCTGCCGATTGTTTGGACAACACTCGACCCTTTCAAGCTGGTTTTGACGAATACTGTCTCTGGCAAGTCACGACCGGAAAGAACGGGAAAGAAGGTGGCGAACGATTCTGGAGTCCACCACTGGAGAAGAACGGAACGTTTCTGACGAAACAGGATCATCATTTGCAGTACGGTCCCGACATCATGTCGGACTTTGTGTGTGACTTTATCGACCGTCACCAGGACGAGCCGTTCTTTGTCTATTACCCCACGGTGCTTGTCCATGATCCGTTTGTCCCGACGCCCGACTCGATTGGCGATGGATCACGCGCTCACGAGACCAACAAGGCTCCCAAAAGCACGGATCAGAAGAAGGCAAACTTCGTCGCCATGGTCAATTATTTGGACAAGATCGTCGGCAAAATCGTGCAGCAAGTCGAGTCCGTCGGGCAACTCGAGAATACGATCATCCTGTTCACGGCCGACAATGGCACCAACGTTCGCATCAGCTCACGTTGGCAGGGCCGAGATATCCAAGGTGGCAAGGGAGGAACGAAAGACATGGGGACCCACGTCCCGTTTGTCGCCTACTGGAAAGGACATACGCCGGAGGGGATCGAGTCAACCGACTTGATTGACTTCACTGATTTCTACCCGACGCTTGCCGATGCGGCACGTGTCAAGCTGGCCGATGAGGATCCGATCGACGGACGTAGCTTCTTTCCTCAGCTCGAGGGGCGAACAGGCAAGCCGCGCGATTGGGTGCTCGGTCATTACCAGCCTTACTGGGGGAAGTTCAAAGGGACGCAGTACGTTCGCAATCAAGATTTTAAGCTGTATCGGGATGACCGTTTTTATCACGTGCCCGAGGATCTCGAAGAAGCCCATGACCTGACGTCGAGTCCGTCTGATCCGCGGACGGTGAAGGCCCGCGGAGCATTGAGCAATGCCTTGCAAGCCGCGCCCCCGCCACCACCGGTCGAGGGCGGCAAAAATGTGGAGACACGTCCCACGCATCCGGACTGGAAAAACTTGGTCGATCCAAACGACTGATCCTTGCGGCATACCTCCGCAAGTAGTGTTGAGTCTTGCTCGGCGGAGTGAGGGGCTCGATTAGAAGCTTGTCCTCAGTGGCTGAGTCTTCTTGTTCGCCCCCTGCGTCGCCAGTCTTAGCAACATCCCGATGACGCATCCGTCCAAGACATTTGCGATAATGCGCGGTGACTTATCATCTGACAGCAGTTACTTTGAAGAATGAAACTGCAGGTGTTCGGCGTCAATCATCGCGTCGTTTCCTGGTAGACCTAAGCTGGTCGTACTGGACTCACTCCGTATCGCCGTCTGCCGTCCAATTCGTGCCATCGCTGAACATGATGCTCTGAAGAGCGAACAGCACTTCTGAAGCCTCATCGGGCATAAAGAAGGCGGTGACTTCTACATCAGCGGTTTGATCACGAGGAACAAGTGGGTTGTCCAAATCATGACTCGACTCGGAATTCTGATGAGTCTTCAGGGTTTCGCCGGCGTCGTCGACGTACTGCAGTTCGAACCTGATCGTTGTAATATCCTTGTTCGAGTGGTTAGTGAGTTTCAGCGAAACTTTATTGAAAACGTTTTCTTTCTTGACACCTTTGACAGTCACGGAGATCGGAGCACGGTGGCCGGAATAGTCCAACTTGGCAAGCGCCCGCGGCTGACGCTTTGCATCAGCAAGTTGGACGCCTGAGATGGAGAATGGATAGCGAACGGTTTCTACTCGCACAAATTGCACGATCAGTGCCGCGACCTCACTGGTGAAGTCAAAAGATGCCTGGCCGGAACCGCGGCCCCAGGAAGATGACATTCCGTCGGCGTCCAGAAAGCTGTCGTTGGGTGTGACGCCGACAAACAGCGGCTTGTGATTGCGAATGCCACGATAATGAACCTCAATTTGCGTTCGCTGCCCCGTACTCGCTTTGCTCGCACGTTTGATCGTGACCACCCCCTCACTGCCAACTGCTTTGCTGGCGTTCTCTTGGATGTCATCGAAACGAACGGTTTCAACGCCAACCGGGATCCGTAGCTCCACCCCACCGGAGATCGTCATTTCCGTCACATCGCGCAAAAGATTCCGGAGATCAATGTCATACAAACGCCACGGGAATGACACCATTCCGTTGCCTTGGGAGCCGTCAACGAGCAGTGATGTGCCGCTCAGGCTTTCGATCTTTTCGATCGATGCGAATCCAACCGGTTGATCGATTGCCAGCATCGATTCAGGTAGACCGGCCGCCCAACAATTGATCGTGAGTCGTCCAGTGCCGTGGGATGCGTTCTCCTTCAGATTGCTCAGCTCAATCAGGACGGGTCCCGCATGAGCGACAGGGAGCGATCTTCTGCCACGTCGAAATGAGATGGCTGGTCCACTCGGCTTTGTTTTCTGCGCTTGACCAGACGACGGGATCCCCAGCCCTGGTTGAATCGACTGCATCGCTGTGGCAAGTCCCTTGATGAGCGGGCCGCCGTCCCAGTTCGACAGCGGGCTCGGGTATTCGGGGGTGATGTTGGCTTGTCGGCAAATCTCCTCCACAACGCGAAGCCGCGAGACTTCCTTCATGTCTACATTGACGCGACGATCGAGCGACGTCCCAACGCTTCCTTCGTTCAGGGCCCAGCCAAGTGGCTCAACGATCTCCGTGATCAACTTTCTGGCCGATTGATCAGCCGACTGTACGTCGACTTGCCAAACGTCACGAGCCTGCTGAAGGCTAATCGCTTCGAGCGATGCAATGCGATTTGCTTCATCGAGACTCTCTTGTCGAGCCTTCGCTGCGAAGTCCTCCATGCTCCGATTCATTTCTCGCTCCATGCTGCGCTGGAAAGTACGAGTGAAATCGTCCTGAGACATGCGAACAAGAATCTCAGCAGCAAGTATGGGATTGTCTTTCGGCGCGATCGCCTGCCTTGCATACCAGTCGCCGCCCATCGCTAAGATGGCCAAGCCACCGAGCGATATTCCAAGCGGTCGCAGG
>JBPCVD010000056.1:0-8044 GCA_051010815.1 Rubripirellula sp. | reverse complement strand
GGAGACTGCTGCGTCTATCCGTGGATTTGACTCGGATTTACGTCGACTTGTTTCAAACTCGGTCCCGATTTCGACCGAAAACTTGGAGTGTTGAGTTACCCAAGTCGCGGATTCTGCCGCGTAAAATGCTCGTTCGACTTTTTTGACCCCACGGGATATCGGGACTATGTCAGGCAAAAACGACGAACAACAAGCCGGTGAAGAGCGAACCGAAATCCGTACCAATCCCAGTGAAGTTCCCGCGCGCCAATCAAGCGGTACTGAAAACGATGACAAATTAGATTGCTCGATTCCCACTCACGAAGATGGGGCGACACTTACTGCGGATTCCCCCCAATCGGATGTCGATTCATTTGGGCAAACAATCGAGCTCAAGAGAGAATTGATCGGCCGATATCGGGTTAAAGAAAGACTGGGCGCAGGTGGCTACGGTCAGGTTTACCTAGCCTCAGACGATGAGCTTCGACGCAAGGTCACCATCAAAATCCCTCTTGCCCATCGCGTTGCCAATTCGAAAGCGGTCGACGCGTTTCTTACCGAAGCCCGAACGTTGGCGAAACTCGAACACCCAAACGTCGTGCCAGTTCATGACGTGGGCCATACCGAGGATGGAATCTGCTTCATTGTCTCGCGTTACATCGACGGGAGTGATCTGTTTCAGCGGATCAAGAAGTCGCCTTTGCAAGTAGCGCAAGCCGTAGAGTTGATCGCCACAATTGCCGAAGCACTTCACTACGTTCACAGTATGGGTGTCATTCATCGCGACATCAAACCGGGCAACATATTGCTTGATAAGAGAGGCACAGCCTACCTGGCTGATTTTGGACTCGCTCTGCTGGAAGAGGATGCCGCTCGCACGAGCCGCATTGCGGGTACCCCCGCCTATATGAGTCCGGAGCAGGCGCGCGGTGAAAACCACCTGGTAACCGGTCGGTCGGATATCTTCAGTCTCGGTATCGTTCTCTACCAGCTCATCACGGGAAAGCGGCCTTTTGGTGGCAGCAACTCCTACGCTGTATCGCGAATGATCCAGGAACAGGAGGCCCAGCCACCAAGCGAATTGAATCCTGATGTGAGTCCAGAGCTAGAGCGAATCTGCCTAAAGGCACTCTCCAAACGATCCAACGCACGCCACGCTACCGGAATCGATCTTGCAAACGATCTGAGATTCTTGCTGTCCAATCCCACACAAGCCGTGGCAGGCCACGAAGCTGCCGGCGATCCAGACGCGGCAAGACCAATTGGCGAAGTAGCTGATACGGAAAACTCGCGAACCAATCGTCGAGCCACGGGGCTTATTCCTCGAGGCCTTCGCTCCTTTGGCTCTCAAGACGCACACTTCTTTACTGACTTGCTTCCGGGGCCTTACGAACGGGATGGGATGCCCGAATCGATCCTGTTCTGGAAACGCCGTATCGAAGAACGCGATCCCGAAATCACGTTTCGTCTTGGTCTCATTTATGGACCTTCGGGCTGCGGCAAGAGCTCCTTTTGTAAAGCAGGATTGATTCCTACTCTGCAGCCCGACGTCATACCAATCTTCATTGAAGCTGCTCCGGAGGCAACTGAAACTCGGCTGATCAATCGAATCCGTCGGAAGTGCCCCTACTTGGATACGAAACTGGGGCTTCGCGAATCGATTGCTGCACTTCGGCATCAGAATGTAATGGGCGAGGGCACAAAAATTCTGCTCATCATCGACCAGTTCGAACAGTGGCTTTACTCGACGCAGCAACCCGAGCACTCGGAGCTAGCCAAGGCGTTGCGGCAGTGTGACGGCGAACATGTTCAGTGTATTTTGCTCGTTCGAGACGATTTCTGGCTTGCGTTTAGTCGATTCATGGAGCACGTCGAAGTCGACCTGCTTCAAAATCACAATATGGCGTTGATCGACTTGTTTGACATCGAGCATGCAAAACTTGTCCTTCGAGAATTTGGCCGGGCTTATGAGAGACTGCCACAAAACACGTCGGACATGACCAGGGATGAGCGATCCTTCATCGATCAGGCGATTGATGGGTTGTCGGAAAACGGAAAGGTCATTCCGGTCCGTATTGCTTTGTTTGCCGAGATGATCAAGTCCCGCCGTTGGAGCACGGCAACTCTGAGGCACATCGGCGGAACAAAGGGAGTTGGGGTGTTGTTCCTGGAGGAGAACTTCTCCTCGTCAAATGCACCCGCAGAACACGCCGTGCACCTCGAAGCTGTCTACCAGACGCTTGGAGCGTTGTTGCCGCAGCCCGGAACCAATCTCAAGGGGCACATGCGTTCGCGTGAGGAATTGCTTGCGATTTCAGGTTACGTCGATCAACCCAAGCAGTTCCAATCCCTGATCCGCACTTTAGACAATGATTTGCATCTGATCACGAGAACGACGCAGAGCGGACGCGGCGACATCTCGAGCAGCCAGTCAGGTTCGTTTTCCAACCTCCAGTCTGGCGATCTAGTACAAGGAGAGTTCTACCAGCTTGCGCACGATTACCTGGTCCCTGCAATTCGCGAATGGCAAGTCCGCACGCAACGAGGGACGCGGCGTGGAAGGGCTGAAATACGCTTGACGCAACGTGCGGAGATATGGGGTACACGCCCAGAGTCGAGGCATTTGCCAACGATGACCGAGTGGATGGCGGTGCATGCGCTTACCGCCAAGAAACGCTGGAGCGAGACCGAGCGAAAAATGATGCGGTCCGCAGGGCGTAGGCATGGCATGACCCTTGTTGCTGTCGCACTTTTGCTAGTCGCGGGCGTCTTTGGTTTTCGCCAGTACGCGCATTGGAATCGCGCAAACTCGCTGACTCAGCAGCTTGAAGTGGCGGAACCAAAAGAATTAGTCGGTCTACTGGACGAGCTAGAAACTCACGGCCGCTGGAGCCTCAATCCGCTAAAGTCCGTTCAGCTTCAGAACCCGCCTGGAACAACCAAGCACCTCTATTCAAGTCTCGCGTTGCTGCGTATCGGGGCGGAAGATGGCCTGCCAGGCGGCGAGGATGAAATTGCGGCCATCAAACCAGTACTGCTCAGTAGTGATCCTGAAACTCTCAGAGTCCTCTGTAGCGAATTGAAGCCATATCGCGAAACCTTGGCTGACTACCTTTGGAAACAGGTTGAAGACGATTCTTTAGAACGGGCCACCAATCAAATTGGACGGCCTTTTCATCCCCGGCTCAATGCAATGATGGCACTCGCCAATTTCGATCCGCCAGGCGTCGACGGCTCGGAAGATGACCGTTGGAATCGGTACGCAGAGTTCGCTGCAGAAGAACTCATTCATTTTGCGAATATCGACCGAACCAATTTCAGCCAAATGGTCGATTTGGTCCAACCAGCAGCGGACCCACTCGTAGAGCCGCTGGCAGACGTGATGATTTCCGCTGAGGTTAGCGAAAGTACTCTACGGAAATCGGCTGCGCAAGACCTGTTGGTTCGTCTGCTCGAGCAACAAGTGCCAGAATATGTCGACATATTGCTGGGGGCCGAAGTAGAGCAAATCCTCGCGTCGATTGATCTGATTGATAAGAACTTTGAGAACGTTCGCCCAGTACTTGATAGAGCTATCGCAAAGCCAATCAGAATTGAAGACGAGAATTGGACGCAGTTCGCTTTGAGGAAAGCAACTGCTGCAGCACTCTTGCTGCGCCACGATGTCACGACGCCAGAAGTTTGGGCCGTATTGGTACCGGATACCGCTCAGCCGGCGGGTGAGGAAGTTTCAGAGAATTGGATGCGAACAGAGTTGCAAAGGTTGCTCCCATCGAAGCAGTGGGAACCGCTAAACGACCAAGGCGACCTGGAAGCCATGCGGCAGCGTTATCGCGAGGTCACGCTCGGGCGTGAGTCCATACCGAATGCGAGAACGCGACTGGTGCAGCGAGTTCGTATGTTCGATGCGAAACCTGTGCCCATGGCGAGGAAGTTACTCGTTGAGCAGGATCTAGATCTCCAAATTGGCCTGATCCAGGCCTTGGGAGAATTTGAACCCACGGCAATTGAAGCAAGTCTCCGAAGCAAGGTGATCACACTGGCCAAGGGTTGGGTTCTCAGTGCCAACTCGGCTGTGATTCGTGGGAACGCATTTTGGTTGCTGCAGCAGTGGGACGAAAAGGAGTGGGCGAATGAGCAATTCGTGTTATCTACTCAACTACGTGATGAAGACGCCGACTGGTATGTCAACTCGATTGGTCAGTCGATGGTTCGACTTCCTCAACACGAACCTTCAGACAGCTATCGCATCGAAGTTGCAGCCGCGGAGACGACGTTGGGTCAGTTAAAGGCCTGGCAAAGGGACGGGGTGGAAGAGTTCAAATGGTCTGGCGAAGACGATCGCGCAGCTGCTGGCAATGTGACGTATCACGAGTGCATCGCATTCTGCAACTGGCTTTCACGTCACGAAGAACTCGGTGAAGACCAGGTCTGCTACTCGGACAGAGATGATCCCAACGATCCGCCAGCCCGTATTTTTGATGACTACAAATCCCGCACGGGCTACCGCCTGCCGATGGCCGAAGAGTGGTACTTTGCATGTTCCAGTGGTACCATCACAGACTACTCTTTCGGGAGTGGACGTGGCGGCCCTGGGACTTTAGAAAAACGGTTGTACGATGGCTTCGTGCCAACCCAGCCCACGGGAGGAAAATCGTCCTGGTCGGTCGGCGCGGCTCGTCCCAACCCCTTTGGGATTTTCGACATGTACTGCAATGTGCGCGAGTGGGCCAATGACCTAGACCCAAACGACACGACACGCGTGCAGCTCTGCGGCTTTGACTTTCGCTACCATCTAGGCATGAGAGGTGTCGAACCCCGTTTTCTTGGTTGGTCCGAACCGAATTCTTCTCGTAGCTTCTATGGCTTTCGGCTTTTTCGTTCTCGCCCCGCATCTGCGAGCAAAGAAGACTAGCCCGAGCTATGCGTCAATCGCGTTGCCAGATTCCGATGATTTCGTAGTCCCGTGGGGCCAAAAAACTCTGCCGAGCATTAGACGCTGCGAGTAACGGGCGTACAAGCGTTTCACAGGGATACATCTCAGCCGAACCGACCTGCATGTCGATGTCGGCAAATTTTCCGTGATCGTTTTTGCCGGAACGGCGGCAAGCCTTGATCGTTTGCAGGATTGGCCACGCAGCTTTGCATTTCGGCCCACGCCGATGATCGTCTCGGGTTTGCCTCACTACCGAGACGCCGATGAAGTTTAAGAACGTGCGGAGATTGAATAAGGTGGGACCCACTCACGCATCAAGTCACGCGTCATCGAACATCGAACCTAGCGTCTAGACTTTTGAACAAGCATGGCTTGTTTCAAAGTTTCATCCGCTGGGTTGTCTGACAGCCAAATATTAAACAATGCCTTTTTGAATTCGATTCCAGCGATCACACCTTTGAATTTGCCGTTCTTGTTGACGATAACGCCACTCTTTGGCAGGTAGACGATGTCAAAAGTGTCACCTTGCGAAATCGCTTCGTGAAAGCATTTTCGGAACTGATTGATTTGTGACTGAATACCCGCCAGGTTTCCATTGGTTGAATTGCGAAAGCCGTCGGTGAGCGAATCAACCAGCTTTTCCTGACTGACAAAGCGAGACGTGATCTTAATCCTGATCGACATCGGCAGATCGGCGCCGGCGATGGCTACCGGATCACTGCTGGCCTCGGAAAGATAAAGCCCGGCGACATAGAGTTCTAGCAGGTATTTTGTACGTGCACCCCAGCCATTGAGTACCAGACTGTGTTCGCCAGTTTTAAGCTGACTCGGAAAATCCGCGGCGGCAGCGTTATGGACGACGCCCGTAGCGAGAAGAAAGAGCAATACCGCAGCAATCCTCTGAGTTAGTTTTGACACTGGAGTAACCTTCGGACTATGCGTGACGATCCCATCATGACAAGCACCGCGCGCGGTGCGCCGAGGTTGGAAAGGTAGTAAATATTTCGGCTCCGTGACAAGTCGATTATTTGCGGCTGCCATCGTCGCGCACGCGAGGCACCTGCCCGATCGAGACCCTCCCCGGCACAACTCTCCCGAGAGTTCTATTCCAAGCCCAGCTTTTACAGGGGCTTACGAAAATGGCGTCTCGTCAGATGAAGCCGAAATCGAATGAGACGCAAGGACAATTTCGTCGACCTGGCTAACACTCGGACTTGTTAAACAGCAAAGTCTGTTCGTAGACACGCAATCCGAATGCGCAACTGGTTAACGCCCCGCCGTCTGAAACGTTTCAGTCGAGAGTCGAATCACGACAGGGCGATCTCGACAGGCCCCGGATCGAGACAGTTACCAACTCGCTCCGAAAACGGGTTACCGTAAGGCTTCTAGTCAGCAACGCTTTGCCAAATCACCAGCGAATTCCCACACCGCGAGATGACGAACGAAATTCCAAGAAAGTCCAAAACAGGCGTCAACCTAGAGAACTATTCGGTCGACCTCCCTTCGATGATCGTTCAACCCGCCCGCTTGTCACCGCTGGAAGAACAGCTTTTGGATTTCACGATTTGCAGGACGTCTTGCCGGCAGAGAAACTTGCCCAAACGTTTGCGTACGATTACGTTCCATTTCCACAGGGCTCCCCGGTTGCTCGCGGATCGACGTCCCAAGAGTTGGATTTCGAGACTTGCATGATCATCGTACTTTAGGATGTCATTTTTCTAATTTCTGCACCACTCTGGGTTACTTTCCAAAGGGGATAACATGAGCAGGCTTCCACTGATGCGTTTCCGATACCTCGTCGTTTACGTCTGCATCTTCTCGCTGATTCACCATTCTTATGCTTGCACGGCGATCAATTTGACCGCGAAGGACGGAACCGTGATTGCAGGAAGAACGATGGAGTGGGCTCTTGATATGCAATGGGAGTTGATGTCCATGCCGAGGGGCACACAGATTGACATTAGTGCCCCTTCCGCTCTGGATTTGCCCTCGAAGAAACTCTCGAGTAAATATGCCTTCGTTGCCGTTGCACCGGCGATTCTGGAAGGACCGCCAGCGTTTCTCGAGGGTCAAAATGAGCAGGGTCTCGGCATGAGCGGGAACTTCCTACCTGAGCTGACTGAATATCAAACGGTTACATCACAAGACAAAGAATACGTTTCGATTGTGAATTTCGGGCGATTGACCTTGGGAATGTTTGAAACCGTGAAGGAATTACGGGTGGCATTACCAAAATACAAAGTTTGGTTCGATCCAAATGAAGTCAAAGGATCACCAACACCCCCGTTGCTTCATTTCGTCTTCACGGATCGCAGCGGTGAAAGCATCGTGGTGGAATTTGTCAAAGGTCAGATGATGATTTACGACAACGTGGCAAAGGTTCTGACGAATTCACCAACGTATGATTGGCAGCTGTTAAACGTTAGAAACTACCTATCGCTATCCAGCGAGGGCCGCGGATCCGTCATCATCAATGGCGCAAATGTTACTGAAATTGGTCAAGGTGGCGGATTGCTCGGTTTGCCAGCAGACTACACACCTCCATCGCGTTTTGTTAGAGCAACCTACTTAAATTACTTCGCCACACAGCCCGATGGAAGTTCGGATGGAACGCAACTCATGGCACACCTGCTAAACAACGTGGACATCCCAATTGGTGTAGCCAAAAGTACCGATGGCAAGGAAACGGTTTCGGATTACACCCAGTGGGTGGCGATCAAGGATCTTTCGAACAACACGATGCGAATTGCGGATTACGCGAACCGCACCAATTACCTTCAGATCGATTTGAATCGAGTTTTTAAGAGCAACAAGTCGATGACTTGGCCGATCAAGGCCTTGCCTTATCCTCCCAGCGATCTGACATCGCAGCTGATTGAGTGAATGCGTGAGCTTTGCGAGGGCAGGGCTTCTGCATGGCTTTCAGGGACAATGCTGCACCTCCGTGATGAACAGCAGTTGTCAGACTTGAGGATCACAATGGACAACAGAGGGCAAAGGGCGGCTATTTCGATTCGCCGCGTTTTCAGGTTGATCGAATAGAGCTACACGCCTTCGGCGACGGAATCGTTCGAACTCATATTCGTCACCGGCAACACGAAAGAAGTCGACTTTTAAAGCGGATCGATT
>JBPCVD010000055.1:0-3261 GCA_051010815.1 Rubripirellula sp. | reverse complement strand
AACTGCCATTGAGGACGCGGGCTTTGGAAACATGTCTGCTGTTCCGGCAATAGCTTGCCCGCTTTCTGAAGCACCAGCATGTCTTGCCACGACAAGCCGCGACCTGCGTCGGCGGACGGCGTTGATGGAAGATCAACATAGTCGTTTCGGACCAACTTGAATTGTTGATTCACCACACAGCGAGCATGGTCCTCGTAGTCGTGCCAGTGGTCTTCAGCGAATGCGTAGGTGCGGACGGAAGCGTCGGTGTTGCGCAGAACAGGCAAGAAACTGACGCCCTCGTGCGGGATCGAATCCTCGCGACTGTCACTGACCTGCAAAAACGTTGGGGCGATGTCGACTGCGCTCACCAAGGCATTCGTCGTCTGGCCAGCTGCGACATGGCTGGGCCAGCGTGCGATCCAAGGCGTGCGAATGCCACCGTCGTAAAGAGTCGTTTTGTCACGCGGGAAAGGGCGGCCGTTATCGCTGATGAATAGTACCAGCGTATTCTGGTCGACAGATTGTTCCTTCAGCTTGGCCATCACTTTGCCAACGTATTGGTCCAGTCGTCCGATCTCGTCGTAGTACAACCGCAAGTCTTCGCGAACGTCGGGTGTGTCGGGCAAGTGAGCCGGAACGATCACGTCCGTGGATTGGTGAGGCGGATCGAGGGCACCGTCGGTGTACTCGCGATGAGGATCGAGTGCTGCTAGCCATAAGAAGAATGGTTTGTCCGTGTTTCTCTCTTCCAAAGCTCTGACCCAATCTTCGCAACCACTAGGCTGAGTCGCGATCATCTTCGCCGGCTGGCCGTCTTTGCCCGAGGGCAACACAAATCCAGCCGTCGAGGCTTCGTAGATCTTATCGAAATGATCGCGGGCGGCGTCCCCCAGATGCCATTTTCCGGCAGCCGCGGTGTAGTAGCCGTTCGATTTGAGTTGCTGGACGAACGTCTTGCTGCCCTCAGGAAGGGGCCAGTGAAGCTGTTCCGCGCCGGTGTTGTGCGGGTACTTGCCGGTGATGATGCTCGACCGCGACGGGCTGCATGAGTTTGTCGTCAGATAGGCGTGCTGAAATCGCAACCCTTCTGCGGCAAGTTGGTCGATATTTGGCGTTCGAATTGCCGGATGTCCATACGCTCCGCAGTCGTCCCAATTCATATCGTCCGCGATCATCAGGACGATATTCGGTGGCGAATCCGACGATACCTCAGTTGAATCATCAGCTTGGCATTGGCTGACCATTGAGTTGATCGACAATGGGCAAAGCAGAACGGCCGTCGCAAAAGCGATGGGAAGCCGAGAATTGGAAAGAGAGGATCGAATCATAAAACCACGGATCGCTAAGCGGATGGGGCGGTGTGCGTGAGCCAGAAATCCAACGTCCACGGCGCCAATCACTGCGGTCGGTTGGCGCGGTATACGAATGCAGACCTATTTGCCTGGAACAGGGCAACTGCCGCACGTTTTTGATCAAATCGTAGAATATGTAACCTCAATTTGCGAGTAAGGCCGTGGCACTCTCTGCTGAGCCCGTCTTTCAGGTTGGAATCATCGGGTAGAGCGTTTTGATGATGATCACTGTTTCGCTAATCCGCATTGTCGCGTCGATCGCTTCTGTGTCGCATCACTTTTGCGGACATTCGTCTGGACAGCCGTGCAGGGTTGGCTAAAACGCGAGCCGCAGATCGGCTAAACTAAGTCGTTGGGGCCGGATACTCGCGTGTAAACGGGGCCAGGGCACGATTCATTGATTCATCGTATTGATCCGAGATTCTCGCTTCGATGTACGAAGCGCGCGCTGGTGGAGGATGTTGTCGAATCGGTATCCGCCACAGCTTTGATTGAGTGCTGCAGTACCGGCTCTGCTTCGACTTCCACCCCATCCCCCGCGGAGTCGAATCGGTGAAGTCGACTCTGATTTGTATTCATGGCCACGCGATTGAAGCTTCGCGTGATGCAGATTTGATCGAGCTGCTGTCGTGCCCACTTTGCGGCGCGACGATCAAAAGCCTGGGCCGCAACGATACGCTGACGAGAGCTCTGGACGTCACCTTCGTGCCGAATTCGGTTCGGTCATCTTCGGCCGGTAAGAGCGACACGGTGATGTCTGGCGGCGAGACATTGGCGGGCGGCGACGCCGCAGCTCAGGACCCGGAGAACTCGATCGATCCGGATGAGAATGGTAGTGACCCAGATCGTCGGTATGGAGAGCTAGCTGCGACCGCGGACTTCGCGCCTCGTGAACGAATTCCCAAGGCGGAGAGGCGAAAGCATTGGCAGCGTGGTTCCGACTCCAAAGGTAAGGTTCGCAAGCCACCACAGCTTCCGGACATCAACGTCATCGAAGAGCTTGGCCGAGGTGGATTCGGGGTTGTCTATCGCGCGTTTGATGAAAAACACAATCGTGAGGTCGCGCTCAAGACTTTGCAGCGGATGGGACCGAACGATCTTGTCCGATTCAAGAACGAGTTTCGAGCCTTGGCGGACATCGCGCATCCCAATCTCGCCTCTTTGTACGAGCTCGTGTCGGATGGTCGGACGTGGTGCTTTACGATGGAGATTCTGCGCGGCGTCAGTCTGCTGGAGTATGTGTGGTCGGAATTTGATGCGTTGGGATTCGACGGCGCGCATCCGCGATTGGCGAATCACGTGGAGTCGGGGGCGCGGTTTCCTCTCCGTCGCACCACCCGACTTTTCGACGGGCTCAAGCAATTGGTCATGGGTGTCAACGAGTTGCACCGTGTCGGAAAACTGCACAGTGACATCAAACCATCGAATGTGATGGTGACGACCGACGGTCGCGTGGCGGTACTCGATTTCGGTTTGATCGCCGAAATTGAGAGGGACGAAGATGGAAGAATCAAGACGGTTGTTCAGGGAACACCGTTCTACATGGCGCCGGAACAGGCTGCATGCCGGCCGCTGACCGAGGCAAGTGATTGGTATGCCGTCGGTGTCATGTTGTACGAGTTGTTGACGGGACGCCTTCCATTTTACGGCAAGCCTGAGAAGGCGATGTTGCGGAAGCAATACGATGTGCCCGTGCATCCGTCGCGTCGGCAACCAGGCGTTCCCAAGGAACTATGTGAGCTATGCATGGCGCTGCTGGAAATCGATCCGGCGAATCGACCCTCCGCCGCTGACATTCTCCGAGCCGTTGACGCCCATGACATTGCTGACAGTCTTCTGGAGAAGGATGCCTCGCACGGAATTTTGGCAGCCGACCTCGTGGGGCGACGCGAGCACATCGCGACGTTGTGCAATGTCTACTCTGACA
>JBPCVD010000054.1:0-19941 GCA_051010815.1 Rubripirellula sp. | reverse complement strand
CTTCGTACCGAAGGTGGAAATCACGATGTGGGTGGACGACTCACGTTACGAAGAGATTCTAGAGAAGATCGTTGGCGTCGCTCGCAGTGGCCGGATCGGTGACGGCAAGATCTTCGTCTTGCCTGTCGGCGAGTTCCTGTAGGAATCGCCACGATCAGAACTGCGGACCGGCGGTCAGCCACGGGCAGCTTCACCTGGACGTTTTAGTCTTGAGCATCTCCCCCGTGGCGGCGTAGTCGGACACTCCCGAGACCTCGCAGCGATCCATTCAGCGACGCTCGAATGGGCAGCAACGCGACGCTTGGATCCGTTGCTGCTCAACAGCTCGAGGGAAACGAACGCCGAAAGTATTCCACGCCGTAGATCGCCGCTTGCCCGTGGTACACAATTAGTCGGAAGCTGCTTCTACCTTCAACCCATCCTCCAGGGTTTCAAATGGATTGGCCGATACTCCCCGATTACGGATGCATTCCTCGCTGGCCACAGGAGGGTCAAGCGTTCATTCATCCGGACGATGTGCCAATCGCCACGCGCTGCTTCCCCAGCGAGCGTGTGTTGCGGCGTGACCGATTCGATGGGGTCTACTATCACTACGCGTACGGATCACTTCGTTTCCGATTGCGTCCGAGCATGTGGTTGAAGGTCACCTCGGATGGGATCGACATCGGCGACCAAGTGGAAACTGTCGGCACCTCCTTTGAACGCGAACTGTTCGTTGCGACCGTCTGGGGCATGTACTACGTGCGGCGCAAGGGATGCATTCTCTATCGGTTGCGACGTGGTGAGACGAACGTGCCTAATCTCTACGCCGCGAGCGACCTGCGATTGTTGACGGACAAAACCAAAATCCGCCAAGGCGACACGGTTCACCCGACGCCGAAATGGAGCGGTGACGGCGAACTGCTGGAAGGCCAAGGTCTCTAGTCGCAGATCGATTCCGACCAACCCACGCATGCGTCGGGTCGGCTCGGCTTGATCTTTCGGAATCCGTGCAAACCAGGATCGTTCACGTAGTGATAGGCAACCGCGCGCTGCGGCGGCGATTCAGATCCTGCGGCCGATTCATCGGGGATTTCTAAATCCCAAACGTCCACTTCGACACGGTGATAGAGATCGGGCTGCCCTGGCTGGTTTGCACCCTCGATTCGATCGAGCGTCTGCATCACGGCGACCATGTCCTCGGCCGAAAAAGACCAACATTCCCCCGTCACACGATCTTGCCCAGGAATCATCGCTGGATAGTCGGATCGACCATAGAGCGTTCCACGTGTCCAAGTGGCGTTCACGGATCGAGGCACGCATGGCCAAAGACCGTCGCGACACTGGCCTCGCTTGAGCGTTCCATAGACGAAAACTCTTGTGATCATGTGGCTCTTCCCCATCGACGGGTTGCCGATGCCCTGTCCCTCAACAACCTGCGCACAGAATCGGCCTGCGGCTCAGGAATCAACCTACGTGATTTCGTCACCGTCGTCCCCGCTGAGCCGGCTTGCAACCCGCATTGTTCGGAGGCCGACTAGCCGCCCAAGACGGGGTGATCAGGCCGTCGAGGCATTCCGCCTCAGTGATGCGAGACACTTCCGCCGTACGTATGTCCTTCCCAATTCGGACCGACTGCATCATTATCTTTTGTAACCCCGGCGCAACCTCCCTTCAAAAAAACCATGCCAATCGATCCCGAATTCGCCGCAGCACTTCAGACCCACTCGATGGAAATTGACGAATCCATCGCAGCGAAGCTGGAACAATATGCCCGCGTCCTGTGGGAATGGAACGAACAGCTGAATCTGACCCGCCACACGAACTGGGACCTGTTCGTGGGCCGAGATTTGCGGGACTGCCTTCAATTGGCTCCGATTCTGAATGAGGGCGAAGAGGTGCTCGACTTGGGAAGCGGCAATGGAATCCCCGGGATTCCGCTGGCGATTCTAAGGCCCGATATCGAAGTCTCGCTGGCAGAATCGGTTGCCAAGCGGGCCAATGTGCTTGGTGAAATCATCAATGAACTTGAGCTTCCTGTACCGATCTATGGGGCTCGCGGCGAGGACCTTCTCGAAGATTTCCGTTTCACCTCCATCGTGTCACGTGCCGTCGGAAGCATCACGAAGTTTTGCCGATGGGTGGAGCCGCACTGGACCAACGTCGATCGTCTGTTGCTGATCAAGGGACCCAAGTGGGTCGAGGAACGGAACGAGGCTCGACATTTAGGCGTCCTGGCCAACTTGCAGCTCCGTCGGATCGCTGGCTACCCACTCGGTGACGACGCCGACTCCGAGGGAGTCATCCTTCAGATCTGGCCCAACGGCAGGACGCTTCCGGAGCCGAACCAGTGAGTGGCGGCCGTGGACCGATGCCCGCCTCTCCTCCGTGTGCCCACCTCGTTTGATCAGCTTGGCGAGGACTCGCCGGCTCCAATCGCAAAGCGGTGGCTGGGTGAGTCCTGAGTCGATCAACGCCCTCGAAATCCGAACACGGTCTCCGCCAAGCGTTGGTTGGCATCGCAGCGTCGCGAGTTGACGAGAATCAGCCGCTCTACAGCCGGTTTTCATGCTGACGCGCCGCACAGCGGTCGATTCATCTAGTCAGGTTCTGGCAGGCGTCTATACTCCACGCGTTCAGAACGACGTTTTCGCCAGAAAACGCCTGAACCACCCATTCCCCCTGTACCTCCTGCTTTTCAGCAGATCCGTCGGGGGCATTTTTCGGCGAGCGAACTGCTCGCCCCAACCCGATCTCAACCGATCCCGAAACCAGCCGATATGTCGGATTACAGCCTCACCCATCTCAAGCAGCTTGAAGCTGAGAGCATTCACATCCTCCGTGAAGTCGTCACGGAGTTTCAGAAGCCTGTCATGCTTTACAGCATCGGCAAGGACTCCGCCGTCTTGCTCCATCTGGCTCGCAAGGCCTTTTATCCAGCGAAGCTTCCGTTCCCGTTGATGCATGTCGACACGACCTGGAAGTTTCGTCAGATGATTGAGTTTCGCGAGAGCTACATTCGCAAGGAATTAGGGCTCGACCTGATCGTTCATACGAATGACGAGGGTCTCAAACTCGACATCAAACCTTGGGAAGACAGCGAGCGTCACACCGAGTTGATGAAGACCGACGCTCTCAAGGCGGCGTTGGACCTGCATCAGTTTGACGCGGCGTTCGGCGGTGCCCGGCGCGACGAGGAAAAGAGTCGCGCGAAAGAACGCGTGTTTAGTTTCCGCGACAAATCTCACCGCTGGGATCCAAAGAACCAACGACCGGAATTGTGGAATCTTTACAACGGGCGAGTCAATAAAGGCGAGTCGATCCGCGTCTTTCCGATGAGCAACTGGACCGAACTTGACGTTTGGCAATACATCCATCTCGCGAACATCCCGATTGTGCCGTTGTACAAGTCGGCGATGAGGAAGGTCGTCAACCGTGACGGCATCCTGTTGATGCGAGACGACGATCGCATGCCTTTGCTCGAAGGCGAAAAAGAAGAGACGAGGATGGTCCGCTTCCGTACGCTCGGCTGCTACCCGCTCTCGGGAGCCGTGGAGAGCGAAGCCACAACGCTTCCCGAAATCATCCAGGAAATGTTGCTCGCCAAAACGAGTGAACGACAAGGTCGGATCATTGACCAGGATGAGGGTGGTGCCGGCATGGAAGAGAAAAAGCGCCGTGGCTATTTCTAGTCGCCGCTAGCTCTGACGAGAACACGTCGATGCACGCGTTCTCGAGCAGCTCGAACATCACCATCGAACACGGCTTTCCCTAAGCATCCCATTCCGCGACTGATCACGCTTCCCTGCGATCAAACTACTGAAGACTGTCTCATGAGCCATCAATCCGACCTTATCGCGACCGACATTGACGCCTACCTGAAGCAGCACGAGCGAAAGCAACTGCTTCGGTTCATCACTTGCGGAAGCGTGGACGACGGGAAAAGCACGCTGATCGGACGTTTGCTGTATGACAGCAAAATGATCTATGAAGATCAATTGACGCAACTCGAGGCCGAGTCAAAGATTGTCGGAACCACGGGCGGGAAATTCGACCCCGCGTTGCTGACCGACGGACTGAAGGCTGAACGTGAACAGGGCATCACGATCGACGTGGCGTACCGGTATTTCAGCACGGCCAAACGCAAATTCATCATTGCCGATACGCCGGGTCACGAGCAGTACACGCGAAACATGGCCACGGGCGCCAGCACCGCGGACTTGGCCGTGATTTTGATCGATGCACGGCACGGCGTTCTGACGCAAACCAAGCGACACAGTTTCATCGTGTCGCTGCTCGGCATTCGCCACGTGGTCGTGGCCGTCAACAAAATGGACTTGGTCGACTTCTCAGAAGACAAGTTCAACGAGATTTGCGATGCCTACCGTTCGTTCGCGATGCGACTGGACCTGCCCGACTTGCACTTCATTCCGATCAGTGCTTTGGATGGCGACAACGTCGTGGATCGTAGCGAGCGAGCCCCTTGGTATAGCGGCAGCACGCTGATGAACTTCTTGGAGACGGTGTACATCGGCAGCGACCGCAACCTGCAAGACTTCCGCATGCCGGTTCAATATGTGAATCGCCCCAATCTCGACTTCCGAGGATTCTGTGGCACAATCGCCTCCGGAATCATTCGTCCCGGCGAGGAGATCATGGTGCTTCCAAGTCGCCAGACCTCGAAAGTCAAAGACGTCGTCTCCTTTGACGGAAACCTCGAGGAAGCCTTCGCACCTCTGTCGATCACGCTGACGCTGGAAGACGAAATCGACGCCAGCCGCGGCGACATGATTGTCCGCCCCGGAAACCTGCCGCGTTCGCGTGACGAAATCGAAGCGATGCTGGTCTGGATGGACTCGGATTCCATGGTGCCGGGAAAAACCTACCTCTTTAAACACACATCCCAGACTCAACCAGGCACGATCGACACGCTGAAGTATCGCGTGGACGTCAACACGCTGCACCGAAGCCCTGCTCCCGAGCTGGCACTCAACGAGATCGGTCGCGTCAGCATTTCACTCACTGCTCCCATTCATTTCGACGCGTACCGTCGCAATCGAAGCACGGGCGCGTTCATTGTCGTGGACCGAATCACCAATGCGACCGTCGCCGCCGGCATGATTCTGGATAAGTCCGGTGACGGTTCCCCTAAATCCGTCTGGGACGACGAAGCGAAGACGGACGGTGACCAGAATGACGTCTCGGCCGTCTCTGCAGAGGAGCGAGAGGCTCGCTTTGGTCAACAACCCGCCACCGTGTTGTTGACAGGACTGACTGGAAGCGGCAAGACCGCGATTGGACACGCAGTGGAACGCAAGCTGTTCGAACAAGGACGCGCGGTCGCCATGATCGACGGTGAAAACGTTCGCCGAGGCCTGAGCCGCGATCTCGGTTACACCGCTGAGGACCGAAGCGAGAATCTTCGCCGAAGTGGTCACCTTGCACACACGTTGAATGATGCGGGTTTGATTTGCATCGCATCGTTCGTCGCTCCGTCAGAGGACGTCCGACAAAAGGTCGGCCACCTGATTGGCGAGAACCGTTTCCTGGTCGTTCATGTCGCCACTCCAATCGAAGTTTGTCGAGAGCGGGATACCAAGGGACAGTACCAGAAAGCCGATCAGGGTGAGCTCCGCAACTTCCCCGGCGTGACCGCGACCTACGAAGATCCGTCGGCGCCAGACTTGGTCCTCAATGGAGCGGAACAGAGCATCGACGGTTGTGCTGATGCTGTGATCGAACTGCTCCGATCAAAGGGAATGATCAAGTAGTTAGTGGGACCATCCAGGTCAGACGACTTGGCACGTCCAAGCGAGTGATGTCTACCGAATCAACGCGTCCTTGCGTGCGATGCCTGAGGACGGATAGAAGTCGCCCTCCTCGCGTTTCATTGCGGGTCGCCGTTAGCGGAGCGGATTGCCGAGGCCTGGATTCGCTTCACCGGTAGGGTCCGCGGTCGCTACGATTCCAAAGAGACATCTAGTTTTTTCCCACCAACTGATCGATGCAATTGCCAACGATCTCGGGCGACTCGTACTTCAGATTTTTCGGCAGGATCAAGACTTGGCGGCGTTCGGTCTTGGTTCTAGCCCGTCGAGTCTCATCTGGACGGCGCCCTTGATGCATCATTGTGTTCGGAGGAACGCTCGCGTCCTGCCCGAATGATGCGCATCGCGGCTCACACGAACCGGTGCGGGAATGAAGAATGGCAAACACGGTACGGACGAATCGTAGTCAAAGCCCCTTGCCTACAAATGTCCGCAACCGCGTATGCCATCCGATGTGTGCCCCGGTGCCCCTCACCTCGGATACCCAATCAGAGGAGGCAATTCGAGCCGCCAACTCCGCCACGGATTCGAAACATTTTCCAAGAAACCTTTTTCGGCAGCAATTTCGCGTATAAAAAAGCTCATCGCAGCAAATTCATGAACGCTTGCAGTGGATTGCGCCCCCTCTTCATTATTCCGCCGGTTCCAACATGTTTGTTCGCCGTTTTCTCCTGTCGATCTTGGCTTTTCTCATTTCGTTCGCACCCAGTGCTGGGACGGCGGCCGACGCTGAATGGACGGGTTGGCTTGGGCCGAATCGCGATGGCTGGGTCGCCGACTACACGCCCCCAGCAAAATGGCCCGCAGAACTCCATCGACTTTGGCAGGTGGAAGTTGGCGACGGCTACGGCTCGCCGTTGGTACATCAGGGACGCGTCTTCCTGCATACGCGGCAAGGCGACAATGAAGTCGTAAGGTGCCTCGACCTTGATTCCGGCAAGGAGATCTGGCGGCAGGATAACGCCGTATCGTTCAAAATCGGCGGCGGCGGAGAGCGGCATGGGAAGGGCCCAAAATCTTGTCCTGTCCTTGCCGATGGTCGACTCTTCACACTGAGCATCGTTGGCACGCTCCGCGCTTGGGACGCGTCCTCTGGCAAGCGTCTTTGGTCACGTGATTTCCGTGAGCACTTCCCTGTCACGCAGCCCTACTGGGGTGTTTCGACGTCACCGATTGTCGCACAAGATCGCGTCATCATTCATGTTGGCAACGATGAAAAGGGATTGCTTCTCGCCCTCGATACAGCGACAGGTCAAGAAGTCTGGCGGCAGGGAAACGATGGCACATCTTATTCATCGCCGCTGATCGCAAGTTTCGGGGATGTCACGCAAGTTGTGGAGTGGAATCATCGCGCATTGGTTGGCGTCGATTTAGAAACCGGCAAACTGTTGTGGGAAGTTTCGTTTCCACACGAAGGAAACAATCAAAACATGCCGACGCCGACGGTCCACGGCGCCCAGATCTTAGTCGGGGGTGAAAATCGAGGCATCCACAGCTTTCAGCCGTCAAGGAGCGCAGATGGAATTTGGAGTGTTCAAGACCAATGGCATCAGCCCAAGCTGGCGCTCGACATGAGCACGGCGGTCATCAACGACGGAATGTTGTATGGGTTTTCGCACTACAACAGCGGTCAGCTGTTTTGCCTTGACCCCATTTCCGGCGCGATCGTGTGGCAGGGGCCGGGGCGTGCCGGTCAAAACGCGATGTTCCTGGCCGTCCCCGGTTACGTGCTAGCACTCATGGATCGGGGTGAGCTAAAGGTGCTGGCCGCGAATGGTGCCAACACAAAGATTGTGAAAACCTATCGCGTCGCCGAGACTCCCACCTGGGCTCCCCCCGTGCTTCTGCAGAACGGATTGCTGATCAAGGACCGTGAGAAACTTTGCCGTTGGAGTTTCGACACCCCATAGGAAACCTGTTTTGTGCGGACAGTTTCAGCGATTGTCCATCGCTCTAAGCAGGGCGGACAAACAGTTCGGAGACATGGCAGCCTGCCGGAATCGCGGTTTGTGCAAGATCTCGCGGTTGGTTTCGTTGCGTTGGAGATGGCGGACGCTCTAGACTGAGTTTTTACGCGTGAGATGGGAGTACTCCTGATGAACCCTCTCGAGACTTGGCTGGGCATTCCGCCTGAAGAACAGCCCCCCAATCTCTATCGCCTCCTTGGTCTCGCCGACTTCGAATCGGATCGCGAAACGATTCAGTCAGCGCAAGCCTGCACGCTCGAAAAGCTGAACTCTCATTCGCTTACATCGTGCCCGCCCGACCTTGATGCAATCAAAGACCAAGTTTCAGCCGCCGCGCGAGTCTTGTTGCATGAACCTCAGAAGCTCGCGTACGACACTCAATTGCGAGATCGGTTGCGGGCCGATGCGAAGCCGCCCATCGGCTCAAGGAAAGCATGCGAATCCAACAACACGCCCCAACGTCACGGTGCACTGATGGAAGCGAATTCGACCGAGGCACCGACCGGATGGTACCTGAGACATCGTGATGGTGTGACTCACGGCCCTTTCGAATTTGCTCAGCTTGTCCACGCCGCCAAATCGAATCGAATCGCGAAGGACACCCAGGTTTGCCATGCAGAACATACGGCAGGCAGTTGGAAATTGGCCAATTCGATCGATCAAATCGCAAACTCCAACGTGCGGCTGCAATCAGCAAATCACCAACACGAATCGGTGCCAGAATCCCTCGAGGAAAATCGCAGCCCGAGTGAGCAATGCAATTCGGTCGAGAGTCCGCGCGAAGAACATGAACCTGTGTCAGCCCTACGCCAGCGTGCATTGCTGACCGCCATCACCTTGTTTGTTGCTTCTTGTATCGCGGTGGCGTTGTTTTCGTTCCGCAATACCTCTCAACCAAGGGACCTAGCGTCCGAGATGCTTGCTCAAGCTGGTGATACGCCGGCAAGCCTACCTACAGAAGCGTCCATTTCAGCTGACACCGCAAAGACGGGTTCCACGACGCCAAGCATCGACGGTTCGTCCCGCGGATTCCGACGGACGATCAAAGACGACCGCGTCATCAACTCGAAGCCTGCCCCCGCTGGAACGCAAGACAACCAGTTGCTGTCGGCGGCTCGTTCAGAAACGCAACTGCACGCGGGCGAGCCAGCGACCGCGAGCGACGGAATCGTGGACAACACAGATTCGTCCGCATCGATTCCCGGCAACATGTCGCATGACGATCCAGCAACTGCCTCGCTGAAGGACCCGGTATCCGACTTGGTGACGCCGCTGACCTTGGACGCTCTGATGGCAGAAAGCAAGCAGACCAACGGATCACTAGAAGAAGAAGAGCCGATGGTGTTCGCAAACGCGTGGCATCGTGTGCTAACGAAGTTTCCGCTAGTGAGCGACATGGATCTGCAGCTGGCTTCGGGGCGTACGCTCGAGATCGGGGAAGTATTTCAGCTTCAGCAGGCAGAACTGCGAGACGAGTTGACGGAAATGTCTGATCGCGGTGACCCCAATTTGATTCGACTCGACTACGACACGCCAGAGCACCCCGCCCTGCTGATCAGTCGACGGGGCGACGAGTTGCATGGACCACTTTTGAGCGTCCATGAACAGGGATCACCGTTGGCGTGCGGCAGATACCGGAGAGGGAAACGTGATGGGTTCTTGATCGCCTGGGACGAAGCTGGAAGACCCAACGTGATGGAACAGTACGTTGCGGGAAAGCGACATGGCTTGCGTTGTTTACTTCAGGCGTGCAGCGCCAATTGCAACCAAGGTCACCTGTGGATGGTTCAAGAGTGGGAACGAGGCGAGCTCATGGCCTCGCACATTGTCATGCCTGGTGGAGAGGCGGTAACCCTCCGTCCCTCGGACGCCACATCTTCCCAGCCCGATGTGATGGAGCAGTACACAGCTGCGAATGCTGAGCTTTATCGGTTCGAAACCCGCCTATCCGCCGACGAAGAACAACTGCGTGAACGTGTCGCGGAATACCACGTTCAACTTCGCCGCCTTGTCTCCAGCCAGTCGAGGGCCAGGCTCGAAGCCTCGCGTTATCGTTCATTGCCGCTCGGACCAACGAGTCCCTACAACCTGGCGCGTGGACAGATCGGCTTTTCAAGCTTGCGTGGCGCCGTCAGAAACATGTGACGGTGATCCTTGAGGACCAGTTGGTCCTTCGCACACAACAAGTCCCGCCGCTAGGCCGATCACGCGACACGCAAAGTGATGCTCGTGCGTGAGCGATTCACGACGTGTTCGCGATGCCTGCCAAGGAAATACCCGTTTATCACTTGGCGGGACGTATTCACGACGCCTGAGATATCGGGCGTCCCGCGTAACGGAGCTTCCCCCAAGTTCTCTTCTCTTGAATCGTCTCGAAGTGTCGATGAAAGAGCTCAAGAATCTCTTGCGGTTGTCCCAACCACTGCTCGTAGGTTTCGCGTTCATGCTCCGTCATTTCAGCCAACGCATCCCCTTTCGCATAAAGACGACGCATCAAAGGGCGCTCGACGACCAGGTGCACAAACCTCAGGAAGGGCGTTTGCCATGGTTCGACGACATAGAACGTCCCATCCGGCTTCAATATCCGACTCACATCAGACAGTACACGATCCAAATCATCCGGCAGCGTGGGCAAGTGATGAAGTCCACCCTGCACGATCGCCACGTCGCAAGAATCGTCCTCGAACGGAAGACTACGACAATCCGCGAGATGCAAAGTCGCGTCCGCGGTGCATTCCTGCAGCAGCGTCTCCGACAGATCGACACCTTCGAGATTCCGAAACCCAAGTCGCTCCAAAGCCTGCAGCCCGCCACCTCGTCCACAAAACAATTCGATGATTCGAAGGGAACGATCTTTTTGAGGAAGACGGAACGCCTGCAGTCGCTTCACGAACTTATCGATTTCCTCTTCCGGCGTCTCAAACCTCCGATACGCCGCTTCCCACTCGGGATTGCAGCAGGTTTCGCCCGCCTCGATGTGTCGAATGATTTGCCGAGGGACAGTGTTCATCGATGGCGATTCTTTTTGTGAGTCCGACAGGAAATTGGCAGACCCCACGTGGTGATGCTAAGTGAGCACGATATAGGTCGTGCAATATAGTCGAGAATTCCCCGGAACGAGAACCTGAGCCGCTGCAGGTTTTATTCTGGACCGTGAATGGACCAGCGCGTCGAATGCTTCCAAGCCACCCCAGGCTCGAAACCTGCCAACCCCATTAACCTTTCACTTTAGATCGTCTCAGTTCTTTCGAGTGGGTCGCCCCAGGTGTCCGGATCGTGCTCGAACACTCCTCCACCACAAGCTTGATCTCATGCAGTTCCCCGTGGAATTTTTGCGACAGCAATCTCAGGTCGCTTCGTCTCTCAAGCGGCACGTCAACCACCGTCTGTGACCACTCCGCTGTGTCGCGCTCGAATGTCAGGAGAAGGGAGTCGCGTTCAAGCTCCGTCAAAGCCCCGATCTCCAGTCGTCGCAAGATTGGTTGCGCCGAACGATCGAATCACTCCGACCAGAAACGCAGCAAGCGCGTCACTTGGAGAGCAGCCGGCGGAACCATTTTCCCAAGCCGGATCCGTCATCCGTTTGCTTCGGCAGATCTGAACACGTTTGCAAATCAGTCGCCCCGAGCGGTTCGGACTGGACCGGAGAATCGGAGTGGGGAGCAGGGACGAAGGCTTCCCCGGTCGTCTCGGCGGAATCGACTCGCAGTGATCCATAATTGGACACCCAGTCCTGCTCGGCGAAATCCCAGCCGACGTCATGGCCTGCTCTCTCACTCAGAAAGTACTTGTGCCGTTCGATTTCCGTAACGTTCTCGGGAGTCAACGTTGCTTGCCCATCCATTGTTTTTTCTCGCGGCTAAGAGGAGTGTTCGATTGCGAAAACAGGCTGGAATTGTGCAATAGAGCGGCGGGAAAGGAAACACAGAATCGAGCGGCGAGGCATAAAGGCGAGGGGAATGGGAGCATCTCCCCCTTAGCCAACCCGAAGGTCAAGCATGCCAACCTACTGAATTGAGATTTCTGTCACTTCGATCCATACCGGAGGCTCTTGCACCCTCTCACTTGCTCACCGGTCGGCAGCACTCACGGCCGGCGAGGCAGAATGCTCATTTTGATAGGCTCGCATGCTGTGCCGCGTCTCTGAATTGCAAGCATCAAAGTGTCCGACACGCACCACATCCACCGACTCGACACAGGCAGTGATTCGATGCTCAGCCAACGTGTCACGGCGAAGGAAGTCGATGATTTCATCACAGACGCTCCGCAATGCGATGATTTCAATCCTGACCTGATTCGTTTTTCTCTGTCCCGACTCCACACTTCTTCGTCCCGCGCCGGAACATGGAATCGACGTATAACCACTTGCGCCACACGCAATGAATTCGCGTACCAACCAGTCTTCGAGCGACGCATCCGCAACCACGGTGATCCTACGAACTTTGGCCAGCGCGCGTTTGCGTGCAGCGCTGGCGTCATTGGCAAGCGGCTTCAGCGTCTCGAGTCCTTGGACTTCAAAATGCAGTCCTTCCTGCTCGAAATCACGCTCCATCTCTGACAGTTTTTCCATCACGCTATGGTCAACCAACTGTGTGTCAGACACATCGACGATTAAGTTCTTGCGTTGCACAAACCCGATCTGCTCGATCTGCCGTCGAAACGGAATCCAATTGGAAAACACCGCGGATTCGTGAGCCACAATTCGACTCGTTTGCTCATCGACTTCCTGAACTTCCAAGTAAGGCTTGAAGAGGGATCTGAGCGGCACGCCGTTGGCGACGTGAATCACCATCTTCAACAAGATTCCAGCGGCAACTCCCATCAGCAAGTCGGTCGCGAGCACCACGACCAAGGTGGTCACGAAAATCAGCAGTTGCTCTTTTCCAATCCTCAGAACGTGAACGAACTCCGTCGGATGAGCCAGCCGATATCCGGTATAGACAAGCATCGCGGCGAGAGCAGCGAGTGGGATCAGGTGCAGGAAGGTGGGTATCAACGCCACGCAAGCGAGCAGGAAGAGGCCATGCCACATACCGGCAAAGCGGGTTCTAGCGCCGTTATCAATATTCGCTCGCGAACGAACGATCTCCGAAATCATGGGCAAACCGCCGACCGCAGCAGCAAACAAGTTTCCAACGCCAACCGCAACGATGTCGCGATCCATGTTCGTCTTACGTTTCCACGGGTCAAGCAAATCGACGGCCTTCGCACTCAGCAATGACTCAACGCTGCCGATAATGAAAAACATGAACACCCATTTCCACGCCTTCAGTTGGCCGAGTGCGGAGAACTGCGGAAACGTCACATCTTTGAACATGCCCAGCACGCGGTCGGGCATCTTGACGAGATACTGCTCTCCCAATTGATACTGATGCCCCTGCAACGTGTAGGAGTGCGCGTGCAATAGATCGAATGCCATCCCCATCGGGATGGCGACAATCAAGACAACCATCGGTGAAGGAATCGACTTCAACAACCCAAACTTTCTTCCAGCGATGGGCCACATGAACATGATCAACATGCTGACGAGGCCGATCGCGGCAATCGCGGGATTCGCTTCCACAACGTAACGGGGGATTTCTCGAATCATTTCCAGCGGCTCACCACTGGCCGAGACGCCAATGGCAACCGGGAACTGCTTGATGATGATGATCACGCCGATCGCCGCTAACATGCCGTGCACGGCGGCGGCAGGAAAAAACTCGCCCAGAATTCCGGCACGAAAGAGCCCAAAGATGATTTGTAATGCCGCCGCCGCGACACCAATCGCCAGCGCCGCACGGTAGGCAACGAGGTCCACCTCTGTCCAACCTCCGGTCATACCGTTGCCACCGAAGTCTTCGATACACCCAATGGCAATCACGATCAAACCCGCCGCCGGTCCTTTGATCGTCAGCTCCGAATTGCTAATGAACGTCGAAACGATGGAGCCGATAATCGCAGTGAAAATTCCTGCGATTGGCGGATAGCCACACGCAAGTGAAATGCCTAGGCACAGCGGAAGCGCGATCAGGAAAACCATGAAGCCGGATACGAGATCCTGCTTCATGTACTTGACGAACCCCTCCGCATTTCCGCGAGGGATCTCACGATCAGTCAGATTGTTTGCCATGACTCAGTCTCATTCAGGACGGCTATTGTTTCGATAGGAAAGATGCGATTACCACCGAGGCTGACCAGGATGGCTGAGTGCTTCGCAGTTAGTAACGATGTGGCCAGCGTTGGTGGCATGACCGGGCAGGCAGGTGACGTATCCGGGCAGGTAAATGAAGTAGCCAGGCAGGCCAATCATTTGCGGCGAGGCGTCACGCGGCACAACCGTTCACAGGTCACGACTTCGTCGCCAGTCTTGGATGCAGTGCGTGAACGCAATCGATCTGCCAAGGCATCTGCCTCGGTAAGCTCAAGCGGGCGTCAACAAATGAAGCAGGCGGCGAACCACGCCAACCAGTCACAGGATCATCATGCGTGCACGAGTGAGCGATGAAACCGATGACCAAGCGTCAAGTCACACAGTCATTGCGTCCTACTCAAAGGTGACGCCCACACGCTCGAGATTTAGAGCCCGAGGTGTGGTTCAACGATGGGGAATCGCAACCACGATCAAACCGCGTGGCCCAAGCCCACGGGTCCGATTGAAATAGGTCAAACCGCAGGAGGTCCACGTTCAGACTGGGGACCGGCTAAGACCGCTGGCGAAGTAACGGGGGTCAGATCACAGACGGGGTGATCGATGGCCAGCTCAACTGCATCGGTTTGAGAGCCGCGAACGATCAGCTGTTCGCGTTCATCCTCTTCCGCATCCTCAATCTCAAAGAGAGTCGCCAACGGCCCATCCGCGCCGTAAAAAACCGGCAGTGAACCGGTCACGGTCAACACCGCCGCAGCGGAGAGCAAGAGTTGGCGAAGAAGCGAGATCAACATGATCGCGTGAGCTTAGCCCTCTCAAACAGGACGTCAAGGCGTTTTGAGGAATCTTCGTTTGCGGCCCTCGCGTGACCACCTCGGTCAAGTTAATGGGTCTTCGCGTTCCCTTCTTGAATCACCGAAACTTCAGATAGCCGCAAGAATTGCGTCGGCCTTGAAATTGCCTGTCGTTCGCTCGTCAGCGAACCAATCGAGTCCCGATCGATTTCCGCTCATGCTCAACGGACTCTTTTCCGCAGCCCTGAAACACCCACAAGGTCCCCACGTTGGATATCTTGGGACCGTTGCTCCTGATCACTCTCCATCGCTTGATACTCGTACTAAAAGAGATGCACGATGCGTTCACAGTTCTTTCTAGCCGCTGCCTTCGCTATCTCGCCAATGGTGGCTCAGTCGCGTTTGGCGGCCGATTCGAATCTCGGTGTCGGGGCAAAGCCGACGGCGAATGCAGAGGTTTTGTTCGATGGTTCGCGTGAGATGCTCGACACCAAGTGGACGTATTGGAAGGGTCCGCGATTCAGCTCATCGCTACCCATCAAGTGGCAAATCGTTCCCGACCCCGTCGACACAGGGACAGTCCTTATGACCGACGACCCCGCTGCTGCCGGCGGCAAGTACGGAACGGCAGATATCGTGACCGTCAAGAAGTACCGCGATTTTCGGCTGCACATTGAGTTTTTGATTTCAAAGCCGGGAGGCAATAGCGGCGTCTACCTGCAAAACCGATACGAAATCCAGGTGCTCGACGGCGACAAGACCAAACACGGAATGGGTGCGGTCATCAACGAAACGGAATCACCCTACGAAGCCTACAACGGAGTAGGGAAATGGAACGCTTATGACATTCAATTCCGAGCCGCGCGGTTCGTCGACGGAAAACGCACGGAGAAAGCGTTGGTGACGATGTACTTCAACGGCAAGAAGGTTCATTCCGACGTCGCGATTCACAAAGTTTGGGGCGGCGCTAATTCTGGGATTGATGGCGGCAACGACGGTGGCGCTGGCATTACGGATATCCCGGGCGGGCTGAAACTGCAGTGCGAGGGGCACGACGTTCGCTATCGAAACATATGGTTACAAGAGATTGATCTAGTGGAAGCAACCACAGAATTCTGAAGTCAGATTGAAGGCCAAGCCTCAATCAGGCAAATGGATGACCATCGCGGAATGATTGGCCGTGACGCTGGAACCCGCTCCAACCCGAAAAGACGATTCGCGATGTGTCACTGATCGGAATCAGCGCGGCGGCGGCAGACGCGTGCCCCAGTAAGGTGGTGGCCAGGTTCTGCTGCGAGAGTCACATGATCGGATTTTTCTCATATTAGTCAGACAATCTCTTTGCTTGACCTTTCGCCAGGAATTGGCGGCGACGAAGCACGTTAAACTAAAAAGGTTCTCTTACTGAATCGCAGACAGGGCAACCGCAAGTCGGTCCTACCAATCGACCTGATCACCGATTGAACGAAAGCCGATGGATTCCGAAAGTTCTGACAAGACCGTCGCTGGCATCAACGGCGAAACGAAGGGTCTTCCGAAACAAATCGGCGAGTACAAAATCCATCGGCGTATCGCCCGTGGTGGCATGTCGTATGTCTATGCGGCGACATCATCTGTTGATCAGTCGCAAGTTGCATTGAAAGTGCTCGATGCTCAACTCGCCGATCAATCGTCGATGCAACAACGATTTCGTCGCGAAGCCCATGCGATTCAATTGTTGGACCACGAAAACATCGTGCCGCTACACGGATTCGGGAGTGACGACGGCACGCTTTACCTAGCAATGAAGCTGATCGACGGTGTCACGGTGACGAACCTGATTCAGCACCTTCGCCGCGAAATGAATCGCGACACGGCTGATACACCCTCGACAGCGATTGACATCCCCGACAGCGAAGCCAAAAACGAGGCTGACGCTGCGGAATGTGCCAGCAAAGTATTGGTGTCAGATTCTCACTTTCGCGACATAGCGAAACTCGTCGCAGTCGCCGCCGAGGCGGTCCATGACGCGCATGAGCACAGAATCATTCATCGCGACATCAAGCCATCGAACTTAATGATCGATCGTGATGGCAAGCTTTGGTTGACAGACTTTGGACTCGCGTCCAACGATGATGGGCAAACGGTCGTCACGCATACCGGGGAACTGATTGGCACTCCGCATTACATGAGCCCCGAGCAGGCGTCGGCGGATCACGACGGATACGACTACCGCACCGACATCTATTCTCTCGGTGCCACACTCTACGAATTGGCGACGCTAACGCGTCCTTATCGTGGCGAACGTTTCCGAGTGTTGATGGAAATCTCTACCGGGCGTCTTACAGCGCCCACGCGGGTTCGCCCCGACGTCCCCGTTGCCATGGAAGCCATCATTTTGAAAGCGATGGCCTATTCGCCAGGCGATCGCTATCAGTCTGGCGCAGAAATGTCGGACGACCTCGGGCGATTTGTGCGTGGCGAGACCACGGCCGCACGCTTACCCTCTGCGGCAGACCGCGCGGTCCGTTGGCTCGTCAGAAACCCAAGAAAATCAGTCTTCACATTGCTCGCGATCGCTTCCGTCGCAACCCTCGTGATGACGTTGCAATACGTGGGCGGCCGCCGGCTGCAAAAGAGCCGTGAACTACTTCAACGGCATTTGTACGTTGCTGATGTCGCCGCTGGGTTCCGCGCTTACGCATTGCGTGACATCGACGCTGTCGACCAACTACTGACTCGCCACCGACCAAATTCCCTCGCGGCAGACGCCGTCGGTTTCACGGGAGGAGATTTACGTGGGTTTGAATGGCGACTGCTGAACAACCTCTGCCAACAGCCCGATGTCACTTTGCTTGGGATGCATGGGGTCTCAGCACTGGATACGAAAGAACATGCGGCAACAGAGGTCGCAATGATTCCGCGTTCCCAGGAATGCCTTTCCGTCGGCTCCGATGGTTATGCCCGTCGTTGGAACCTTCGCGAAAACCAGCAGACGCAAGAGTTTTTCATAGCCCCCGATCTCGATGCCATTGCCATCTCGCCTGACGGCAAGAGTTTCGTCACGAGCCAGAACACGGGGACACATATCAATCCAACGGCAATACGTGACCTGGCGACGGGATCAGTTCTTCATGAATTGACCCCGCACGAACATTCGGTTGAGTCTGCCTGCTTCTCTCCGGATGGCAAGTTTGTCGCGACCGCATGCCGCTATCAGGTCTTAATGCTCCATCGGACCGATGGCTCTTTGCAAAAACATCGCGACATTGGATCTCGAAACGAATCGCTTGCCTTCGCTCCTGACGGCAAACATTTGTTGGCCATCGTCAGACCGGAAAGCGGCTCTCAGTCTTTACAGAAGCTGTCACTGTCTGACTTACAAACGGTCGAAAAGTTGAAGACCACATTCAGCCCGAATGTGTTCGCTGTCTCGGACGATGGGAATCGAGTGGTCGTCGCCGACGGCACCAGTCTCGCGTTGCATCGCTGGCCCGACATGCAAGAACTGCTCGCCGCGCAACGATTGCGTGGACGAGTTCGGTGCGTCGCCCTCAATCACGATGGCAGTCGAATTTACGCCGGGTGCGACAACGGATCGCTTAATATCTGGGAACTCGGCCTTCAGAAGGACCTCCCTTCGCCCCCGCTACCGGTCGTGATCTCGACGGGCGATCAACCGGTCACCAGCATCGTCATTGACGGTGATGATCGAGCCTTGGTGACGACTGGGTCTGGCGCCGTCCAACTCTGGCAAACCGCTCGATTGACGGCACTACCGAAGAAACTTCACAGAACGGTCAAGACGGCGGTCATTCCGACGGCGGATGCTCGTGAGGCTATCGTCCGTTTCAGGGATGGATCTGTCGGCAAACTCGATTTCGATACACTCGAATTCCGTACCTTGACCGAGGTCACTCCCGATGAGCATCTGCAGTTGGCTGTCTCACCCGATCAACAGATCCTGGCCGTATCGACGCCAGAACAAATCATCGGGATCAACGTCAGCACAGGTCAACCAATCGCGAGTGTGGATATAGGCGTCAAGAACGATCCATCGGACGGACTCAGCTTCACTCGCGACGGCGAACACTTGATCCATCTTCTCAATGACCGTTTTCAGGTTTTGCGAGTTGGCCCCCATGCCGATGACTGGTCACACGAGCGAGAAATCATGCTTGGAAGTGACGGTGTCAACGGCTTGACCGTCTCGCCGCTAACCGGCGAAATCATCATTAGCGTGTCCGGGGTTTCGATGCTGCGGATCTACGAAGACAAGACGTTCAAACTGCTCAAGTCGATCCCCTGCCAATTCGGAAACTTCAACGCCTACTGCTACTCGCAAAGTGGAAAGCGAATCGCGTTGGGCTATGGCGATGGTACGGTAGAGGTTCGGGACGCCAACTTCAATCGACTAGTGCTATTGAAGGGACATCGAAGCAACGTGAATCACTGTACTTTCATCGAGGACGAAAAGAAGCTGATCACGTGTTCCGACCGGCAAATCCGCTTTTGGGATATCGATAGCGGCCGAGAGTTGGGTGTGCTGTCGGTAGACGACGGCGTTCGCCTGATCCACTACAGCCTGGAACAGGACAGCCTGTACGCCTTTCCGTACAACAAGCCCGTCCAGGTTTGGCCAGCTCACGATTGACATCGTCGAAAACCAGCAATCTCGGTTTGGCGTGGCTTGCGTCCTTTGGACACGTTGCCGGTCACGGTCGCTAAAATCTTGGCATGGCAAAACAGAAGACACAACTCGACTTTGCGAAATATCGCACGCCCGACTTAATCACGACCATCGCCGACATCGTCGGCTTACCGGGCGCTGTCGCCGGGATCATGAAGTGGGCCCTCCTGTGCGTCGCCGTGCTCGTCATCGTCGTTGCGTTTGCGCTGAAACTGTCTGGAAACATGACGTTGATGTGGACGGCGATCTTTGAAATCTACTCCGCCCCTGCGGGAACCCTCATTGGGCTCACGCTTGGCATGGCCGAATTTGTCCGCCGGAGTCTCACCAGCATGACGAAGCTTGTCGACCTGCTGCTGGAAACGTCCGCGCAAGTCGCAATCGACGTTCAGCGACTCTCCGCCGGTGACACCGAGATGCCTCCGACCCGCGACTTGGTCGAAGACGTTTACGAACAGGTGATTCTAGTTATCACGCGAGAAGTTCTCGGATCGATGTTTGGCTTTTTCGGAAAGCCCGTGTACTGGCTGTATCACGTCACCTTGAACCAAATGGTCAGGATCGCCATCCGTTT